>NZ_JBFAXX010000011.1:0-153403 GCF_040680995.1 Kitasatospora sp. NPDC051914 | reverse complement strand
CGGGCGGGCGGGGCGCCCCCGCACTCCGCGCCCGGGCGGGGCGCTCCCGGCCCCCCGGGGGGGGCCCCCCCCCCCGGGGGGGGGCCCCCCCCCCGGGGGGGGGGGGCCCCCCCCTCCGGGTGTCGCGGGCCGGTCGCTCAGTGCCTGGGCCGGCCGGTGTTGCCGCCGAAGGTGCCGGGCGGCAGGGTGAAGCCGCCGTTGATCAGGCCGGTGGCGTTGCCGTTCCCGTTGCCGTTCCCGTTGCCGCCGCCGGGCGGCGGCTCGGGGGTGTTGGTCGGCGTGGGGTTGGTGTCGGGCACGCTGACGGTCTGGAAGGAGCTGCGCTTGGTGCCGACGAGCACCTCGTTCATGGCCTTCTCCCAGATCGGGCCGGGGCCGTCGGCGCCGTAGACCGCGGAGTAGTACCGGCCGCCGATGCGGATGTTGCGCATCGAGACGTTGCCGGTGGGGCCGCCGAGCCAGACCGAGGTGGCCAGGTCGGGGGTGTAGCCGGTGAACCAGGCGGCGTACCGGTTGTCGGTGGTACCGGTCTTGCCGGCGATCTGGCGGCCGTCGGTGATGCTGATGCCGGAGCCGGTGCCCTTCTCGGTCACGCCGAGCAGCAGGGTGTTGATGCCGTCCGCGGTGGACTCGGCCATCGCCTGGAGGCAGTCGGCCTTCGGCACGGGGAGCTTCTTGTTCTCGGCGTTGACGACCGAGGTGATGGCGATCGGCTTGCAGTACTTGCCGCGGGCGGCGAAGGCGGCGTAGGCGCTGGCCATGGTCAGCGGGCTGACCTCCTGGGTGCCGAGCACCATGGACGGGACCTGCTTGATCGGCTTGCCGCTGGCGAGCTTGCCGATGCCGAGCTTGGTGGCCATCTGCTTCATGGCGCAGAGGCCGACCTCCTCCTCCATCTGCACGAAGTAGGTGTTGACCGACTTCGCCATGGCGTCCCGGAGGCTGTACGGGCCGATCTCGCCGGAGCTCTCGTTCTCGACCGGCACGCCCTTCTCGTTCCAGGTGCCGTCGCAGGTGGTCATCCGCGGGTAGTCCATCTTGTACGGCGAGGGGTACTGCTGGTCGAGCGGAATGCCCGCCTCGAGCGCCGCCGCGGCGAGGACCGGCTTGAAGGTCGAACCCGGGGCGAAGCCGTTGCCGCCGCCCATCGCGGCGTCGACGTTGAGGTTGAGGACGGTCTGGTTCTGCTTGGAGTCCAGGCCGTAGGGGCGGGTCTGGGCCATCGCGAGGATCTCGCCGGTGCCCGGCTTGATCATGGTCATCGCGGCGGACACCGTGTCGGTCGGCCGGACCTTGGTGGTGACCGCCTTGTAGGCCGCCTCCTGCTTGTCCGGGTCGATGGTGGTGTAGATCTTGAGGCCGCCCTGGCTCCACAGCTTCTGGCGGTCGGCCGCGGTCTTGCCGAAGACCGGGTCCTGCTTGACCGCGTGACGCACGTAGTCGCAGAAGAAGCCCATGCCGGACTGCGCGGTGATGCAGCCGTTCAGCGGCTCCTTGTACTTGATGCCGAGCGGGGCGGCGATGGCCTCCTTGGCCTGCTCCGGCGTGATGTGCTTGTTCTCCAGCAGCTTGTTGATCACGGTGTTGCGGCGGGCCTCGGCGGCCTTGGGGTGCAGGACCGGGTCGTAGGCCGAGGGGTTCTGCACCAGACCGGCGAGCATGGCGGCCTCGGGGAGGGTGAGGTCCTTGGCGCTCTTGCTGAAGTACCGGGTGGAGGCGGACTCGATGCCGTACGCCTGGTGGCCGTAGAACGTGATGTTGAGGTAGTTGGTGAGGATCTGGTCCTTGGTCAGGTCCTCCTCCAGCTTGATGGCGTACTTCAGCTCCTGGACCTTGCGGCCGAGGCTCTTGCGGGTGGCGTCCAGGAAGGCCTCCTGGTTGTCGCCGGCCTGCTCGACGAAGACGTTCTTCACGTACTGCTGGGTGAGCGTGGAGGCGCCCTGGGTGGCGGATCCGGCCTCGGCGTTCTTGGTGATCGCGCGCAGCACGCCCTTGAGGTCGACGGCGCCGTGCTCGTAGAAGCGGCTGTCCTCGATGTCGACCTGGGCCTGGCGCATGATCGGCGCCATCTGCTCCTTGGTGAGGATGGTGCGGTCGCGGTCGTAGACCTTGGCGATCACGCCGCCCTTGGCGTCGTAGATCATGGACGCCTGGGAGAGCGGGGGCGTGGCGAAGTCGCTGGGGATGTCGTCGAAGCTGTCGGCGGTGTCCTTGGCGGTCAGCCCGAGTGCGCCGACGGCCGGCAGGGCCATTCCGGCCACCAGGATCCCGGCCAGCACGCTGGTGCCGAGGAGCTTGATGCCGAGCCCTGCCTTGTCGAGTGCGGAGCCCAAGGGTCGCTGAGTCGCCATGGGGAGAACACTACGTCGCCGATTCCCGTACAGGGGGGCAGGTGTTCGCCTACGCTTGTCACAGAACTGCGACAGCTTCGCTCTGTTTATCATCACCACTCTTGTGAGTGATGAGAATTGTCCGATTCGACCTGGTTTGCCGCCCGATGTCCAGCTGTGACGGGTGATACCTGGTTGCGCAGTGTGACGAGAGTGGTCCTGAGGGTTCTGGCAAGACCTGTGACCTGCGATCACTCCAACGAGTGAGCTTTCGGGCACCCATAGTCCGATTGGGCCATGCGAGATTGAGCCCGAAGGGGCTGTTGCTCGCTGCCGTTCTTCCGTAACGTCCTCAACTGGCAGCGGTGAATATGCCGTTGCCGCCGTGGGGGAGCCCCGATTCGGGAGAGGACGGCGCCGAAATGGGCTGGGTGGACGACTGGAGTGCGCAGGCGGCCTGCCGCACGAGTGATCCGGACGAGCTGTTCGTGCAGGGGGCGGCACAGAACCGCGCCAAGGCGGTGTGCAGTGGCTGCCCGGTGCGCACGGAGTGCCTTGCCGACGCACTGGACAACCGGGTGGAGTTCGGCGTCTGGGGAGGGATGACCGAGCGCGAGCGCAGGGCACTGCTCCGCCGCAGGCCCACGGTGGTCTCGTGGCGCCGGCTGCTGGAGACCGCCCGCACCGAGTACGAGGCCTCGCTGGCCACCGGTGTGGTGCTGACGGACTACGCACAGGCGGGCTGAGCGGGCGGCGGGCCCTGCGGTCCGCCGCCGGCCGGGACACCACACCTGGCGGGCGCTCAGTTCACCGCGCCCGCGGGGTCGGTGGTGCCCAGGCGATCACCGATGGCCCGCAGTCCGTCCAGGTCGTGGACGTCTCCGGCCAGCGCAGCCACCTCGACGATCGGCACGTCCGGGTAGACCGAGACGAACCGGTCCCGGGTGCGCAGTTCCCGCGCCATGATCTGCACCCGCTCGGCGTGCAGCCGCAGCAGTCCGGCCGCCAGCGTCTCGGCCGCCACCGACGACGTCTGCGAGCCGTTCTCCTCCAGCGCCTCCGCCGCCGCCAGGGCCCGTTCCGCGGTCAGCTGCGGCGCGCCCGTGCCGTGCACCCGGTTCAGCACCAGCCCGGCCAGCGGCATCTCGTCCGCGGCCAGCCGGTCCACGAAGTACGCCGCCTCGCGCAGCGCGTCCCGCTCCGGGGCCGCCACCACCAGGAAGGCCGTGCCCGGCGCCTTGAGCAGCTGGTACGTGCGGTCGGCGCGCTCCCGGAAGCCGCCGAACATCGAGTCCATCGCCGCGACGAAGGTCTGGATGTCCGTCAGCAGCTGGGCACCGAAGATCTTGCCGAGGGTGCCGGTGAGCAGCCCCACGCCCACGTTCAGGAACTTCATCGCACTGCGCCCGCCGACCTTGGCCGGCGCGGTCAGCAGCCGGATCAGCTTCCCGTCCAGGAAGGAGCCCAGCCGGCTCGGCGCGTCCAGGAAGTCCAGCGCCGAACGGGACGGCGGGGTGTCCACGACGATCAGGTCCCAGCGGTCCTCGGCGCGCAGCTGGCCGAGCTTCTCCATCGCCATGTACTCCTGCGTGCCGGCGAAGCCGGCCGACAGGGACTGGTAGAACGGGTTCGCCAGGATCGCCTTCGCCCGCTCCGGCTCGGCATGGGCCAGCACGACCTCGTCGAAGGTCCGCTTCATGTCGAGCATCATGGCCTGCAGCTCGCCGGGCCCCTGGGCGCCCTTGACCAGCCGCGGGGTGTTGTCCAGCTCGGTCAGGCCCATCGACTGCGCGAGCCGCCGGGCCGGGTCGATGGTCAGCACGACCACCTTCCGGCCGCGCTCCGCCGCCCGCAGCCCGATCGCCGCCGCCGTGGTGGTCTTGCCGACGCCGCCGGAGCCGCAGCAGACCACGATCCGGGTCTCCGGGTCGTCGATCAGCGCGTCCACGTCCAGCACGGACGCCTGCCGGGGCTTCCGGGTGCCCGCCGCGGTCATGCCGCCCCCTGCCGCTTAAGCTCGCCCGCGAGCCGGTACAGCCCGCCCAGGTCCACGCCCTCGCCCAGCAGCGGCAGCTCGTAGGTCGGCAGCTTGGAGCGCTGCAGGTCGGCGCGCTGCTCGCGCTCCAGCTCGACCCGCTCGGCATGCTCCCTGGCCTGCTCCAGCAGCGGGCCCAGCAGCGGCTCCACCGCCGCCCGGACGGTCTCCGGCTTGCGCGACCGGCCGCCCAGCCCGGCCTCGCCCAGAGCCACGGCGACCTCCTCCCGGTGGTCACCGTCCACCGCGGCCACCGCGGCCGCGTCCAGCACCGGGGGACGGACCATGTTGACCATCACCCCGCCCACCGGCAGCTGCGCCTCCCGCAGGTCGGCGATGCCGTCCACGGTCTCCTGCACCGGCATCTCCTCCAGCAGCGTCACGAAGTGCACCGCGGTCTCCGGGGACTTCAGCACCCTCATCACCGCCTGCGCCTGACCGTGGATCGGGCCGAACCTGGCCAGCCCGGCCACCTCCTCGTTGACGTTCAGGAAGCGGGTCAGCCGGCCGGTGGGCGGCGCGTCCATCACGATCGCGTCGTACGCCCGGCGGCCGTCCGGGCCCTTGCGCCGGGCCGCCTCGCAGGCCTTGCCGGTCAGCAGGACGTCCCGCACGCCCGGCGCGATCGTGGTGGCGAAGTCCACGAAGCCGACCTTCTGCAGCGCCTTGCCGGCCCGGCCCAGCTTGTAGAACATCTCCAGGTACTCCAGCAGCGCCAGCTCGGTGTCGATCGCCAGCGCGTACACCTCGCCCTGCCCGCTGCCGGGCAGTCCCAGCCTGGCCTGCGAGACCGAGGCGACCTTGCGCTCCTCGTACGGCAGCGCCGCCATCCCGAACAGCTCGGCGATGCCCTGCCGGCCCTCGACCTCGATCAGCAGCGTCCGGCCGCCGTCGGCCGCCAGTGCCATGGCCAGCGCCGCCGCGACCGTGGTCTTCCCGGTACCGCCCTTGCCGCTGACGACGTGCAGCCTGACCCCCTCCCAGTCGGGGTCGGCCTGCCCCGATGGGCCGGGGGTGCTCGCCACGCTCCGTCTCCGTCCTGCGTCGACCGGGCACCGCACGGGTGCCCCTCCCTGGCGAGGGTAACCAGCCGACGCCGCCGATGGCGGGACCATCCGGGTGCCCGGCCGGATTCATGCCCCCTTTGTGGCCCACCTCACACCGCAGCCCTGCGCCGGGCCCCGCGGCCGCGGCCCCGTGGCGTCGCGGGCCGGGAAGCCGGACCGTCTAGAGTCACCCCCATGACCAAGTGGGAATACGTCACCGTGCCGCTTCTCGTGCACGCCACCAAGCAGATCCTGGACACCTGGGGCGAGGACGGCTGGGAGCTCGTCCAGGTCGTGCCCGGCCCGAACAACCCCGAGCAGCTCGTGGCCTACCTCAAGCGGGAGAAGAGCTGATGAGCAAGGTTGAGGAGAAGCTGGCCGAACTCGGCCTGACCCTCCCCGACGTGGCCCCGCCGGTGGCGGCCTACGTGCCGGCCGTCCGTTCCGGCGACCACGTGTTCACCTCCGGCCAGCTGCCCATGGTGGCCGGCAAGCTGCAGCACACCGGCAAGGTCGGCGCCGAGGTGACGGCCGAGCGGGCCAAGGCCCTGGCGCAGATCTGCGCGCTCAACGCGCTCGCCGCGGTGAAGTCCGTGATCGGCGACCTCGACGACATCGAGCAGGTCGTCAAGGTCGTCGGCTTCGTCGCCTCCGCCGCCGACTTCACCGGCCAGCCCGCCGTCGTCAACGGCGCCAGCGAGCTGCTCGGCGAGGTCCTCGGCGAGGCCGGCGTGCACGCCCGCAGCGCCGTCGGCGTCACCGTCCTGCCGCTGGACGCCCCGGTCGAGGTCGAGATCCAGGTCCGCGTCCGCGCCGGCGCCTGAGCACCGCGACGCACGTCGGGTGGGGTGGGCTCTGTCCAACCCCACCCCCGCGCGCTTAGCATCCGGGGCATGGATGATCGCGCACCGTCGGCCCCGATGCCTCCCGGCTGGCCCGCCCGCATCAGGGCGGTCGCGGCCGGCGAGCTGATCCCGGCCGTGCCCAAGGCCGCGGCCACCGTCGTACTGCTGCGCAACGGTGCCGACGGGCCGGAGGCCTACCTGCTGCGCCGCCGCACCTCGATGGCGTTCGCCGCCGGCATGTACGCCTACCCGGGCGGCGGGGTCGACCCCCGGGACGCCGACGCCGAGCTCGCCTGGGCCGGCCCCTCGCCCGCGGAGTGGGGCGTCCGCCTCGGCACCGACGCCCGCACCGCGCAGGCGGTGGTCTGCGCGGCCGTCCGGGAGACCTTCGAGGAGGCCGGCGTGCTGCTCGCCGGCCCCGACGCGCACTCCACCGCCGACGCCCGCGACTGGTCCGCCGAGCGGGCCGCGCTGGAGGCCCACGAGCTCTCCTTCGCCGAGTTCCTCCACAAGCACGGCCTGGTGCTGCGCAGCGACCTGCTGGCCGGCTGGGCACGCTGGATCACCCCGGAGTTCGAGGAGCGCCGGTACGACACCTGGTTCTTCGTGGCGGCGCTGCCGGACGGCCAGTCGGCGGCCGACCAGGTCGGCGAGGCGGACCGGGTGGCCTGGCTGTCCCCGGCCGAAGCCGTCGCCGGGTACGCAGAGGGCCGCTACGGCATGCTGCCCCCCACCGTGACGGTGCTGCGCGAGCTGCTGCCGGTGCGGACCGCAACGGGCGCCCTGGAGGCGGCCTCCCGGCGCACCGTCGCGCCGGTCCTGGGCCGCGCCGAGGTGGCCGGCGACCGAATGACCGTCCGCTGGGCCGGGTATGACGAGCTGACCATCGACGGAGACTTCCCGGCGTGATCCCCGCGCCGGGCGAACCGAACACACGGAAGGACACTGGCCGATGAACCACAACGACGTGGCTCGCCGGACGGCGCACACCCTGCCCGCCCGCAGCCTCACCCCGAGGACCGTCGCCTGCGACGGAGAGGTCGAGGAGCGCACCGCGGTGCGCGCGCTCGCGCGCGAACTGCCCCCGCGCGCACTGGTGCACAGCGAGGGCGGCCGGTGAGCGGTCTTCTTCCGGGCGACCCCGCCGCCACCGTCGGCGGCGGGGCCACCCCGCGGGCGCTCTGCGTGCTGGCGCCCAACCCTTCCCCGATGACCCTGGACGGCACCAACACCTGGCTGCTGTCCGAACCCGGCTCGGACCTCGCGGTCGTCGTCGACCCGGGCCCGCTCGACGAGGGCCACCTGCGCCGCGTGGTCGACGCCGCCGAGCAGCAGGGCAAGCGGATCGCGCTGACCCTGCTCACCCACGGGCACCACGACCACGCCGAGGGCGCCGCCCGCTTCGCCGAGCTGACCGGTACGCACGTGCGCGCGCTGGACCCGGCCCTGCGCCTCGGCGAGGAGGGCCTGCGGCCCGGCGAGGTGCTGGAGATCGGCGGGCTGGAGATCCGGGTGGTCGGCACCCCCGGGCACACCGCCGACTCGCTGACGTTCCACCTGCCCGCGGACGGCGCCATCCTCACCGGCGACACCGTCCTCGGCCGGGGCACCACGATGGTCGCCCACCCGGACGGCCGGCTCGGCGACTACCTGGACTCACTGCGCCGGCTGCACACCATGGCGGCGGAGCACGGCGTGCGCACCGTGCTGCCCGGGCACGGCCCGGTGCTGGCCGACGCGCTCGGCGCCGTCGACTACTACCTCGCCCACCGGGCGGCCCGGCTGGCCCAGGTGGAGACGGCCGTGGAGGCCGGCTGCCGCACCGCCCCCGAGGTGGTCGCGCGGGTCTACGCGGACGTGGACAGGGCCCTGTGGCCGGCCGCCGAACTGTCCGTCCGGGCCCAGCTCAGCTACCTGGAGGACCACGGCCTCATCTAGGACCGCCCGGACCCGTGGGGCAACCACCCAGCGCCACCTGAGCGGTTGCCCAGGAGGCCTGGGCGAAGCCCGGTCAGCGGGAGCGGCGGGAGAGGCGCTCGACGTCGAGCAGGACGACCGCGCGGGCCTCCAGCTTCAGCCAGCCGCGGCCGGCGAAGTCGGCGAGTGCCTTGTTGACCGTCTCGCGGGAGGCGCCGACCAGCTGGGCCAGCTCCTCCTGGGTGAGGTCGTGGGAGACGTGGATGCCCTCCTCCGACTGCACGCCGAAGCGGCGGGAGAGGTCGAGCAGCGCCTTGGCGACGCGGCCGGGCACGTCCGAGAAGACCAGGTCGGACATGACGTCGTTGGTGCGGCGCAGCCGACGGGCGATGGCGCGGAGCAGCGCGATCGACACCTCGGGGCGGGCGTGCAGCAGCGGCAGCAGGTCGCCGTGGCCGAGGCCGAGCAGCTTGACCTCGGTCAGCGCGGTGGCGGTGGCGGTGCGCGGGCCCGGGTCGAAGAGCGACAGCTCGCCGATCATCTCGCTGGGGCCGAGCACGGCGAGCATGTTCTCGCGGCCGTCCGGCGAGGCGCGGTGGAGCTTCACCTTGCCCTCGACGACGACGTAGAGCCGGTCGCCCGGATCGCCCTCGTGGAACAGCGACTCGCCGCGGGCGAGGGTCACCTCGGTCATGGAAGCGCGCAGCTCGGCAGCCTGGTCGTCGTCGAGGGCTGCGAACAGCGCGGCGCGGCGAAGAACGTCGTCCACGTGCTTCCTCCTGCATCGTCCGGTGGTGTTTCTCACCACCAAGGATGGCGCATGTCGCTCCGATCATATGAGGAGGGGTCGGCGGCGGAGCGTCCTACGGGGCCATTCGCACCCGCCCGTACCAGCGGTGCGGGCCCGTACCGCCGGTCATCCGGTGGCCGGTCGGCCGGGGAGCAGGGCGAGTTCGGCAGCGTCCAGGACGGTGTCGGCGGCGAGTGCGGAGTCGCGGATCGTGGCCGGACGGCTCGCGCCCGGGATGGGGACGACCGCCGGGGAGAGGGCCAGCAGCCAGGCCAGGCAGATCCGCTGCGGGGAGACGCCGCGGGCGGCGGCGACCCGGTGGAAGGGCGTGTCGGCGGCTCCGAGGTCGGAGGGGCCGTCCAGGGAGCTGCGGGAGAGGCCGCCGAGCGGGCTCCACGGCAGGAAGGCCATGCCGAGCTCCTCGCAGAGCCGCAGTTCCGGTTCGGCGGTGCGGACGGCGGGGGAGTAGCGGTTCTGCACGGAGACCAGGGCGGGCCCGAGGACCGCACGGGCCTGGAGGATCTGTGCCGCGTCGGCGTTGGAGATGCCTGCGGCGAGGATCTTCCCGGCGTCCAGCAGGTCCTTGAGGGCGCCCACCGACTCGGCCCACGGCACCTGCGGGTCCGGCTTGTGCAACTGGTAGAGGCCGATCGCCTGGGTGCCGAGCCGCCGCAGCGACTCCTCGCAGGCCCGCCGGAGGTGGTCGGGGCGGCCGTCGACCGTCCAGGAGCCGTCGCCGGGCCGGCCGCGGCCGCCCTTGGTGGCCACCAGCACCCGGGTGCGGTCGCCATCCCGGGAGGCGAGGGCGCGGGCGATCAGGCGCTCGTTGTGGCCCTGCTCGCCGGCGTGCCAGTGGTAGGAGTCGGCGGTGTCGATCAGGGTGACGCCCGCGTCCAGTGCGGCGTGGATCGTGGCGGTCGCGGCCTGCTCGTCGGGGCGGCCCTCGACGGACAGCGGCATGGCGCCGAGGCCGATCGCGGAGACGGTCGTGCCGCCGATGGTGCGCTGCTGCATCTCAGGCCGCCTTCCCGGCTGCGGCGGCCTCGTCGATCGCGTCGGGCAGCCAGTCGGCCGTCCGGGAGAAGCGGAAGCCGAGCCCGGTGGCGCGCGCGTTGTCCATGGCGTACGAGCGGTCGAAGGAGTACGGGGAGGCGCCACCGCCGTCCGCGGGCTCGAAGTGCGCGGTGGTGCCGAGCCGGTCGGCGACCAGCCGGCCCAGGTCGACGGCGGTGAGGGCGCCGTGCGAGCAGGCGTTCAGCGGGCCGGTGGCCTCCGCGGCGGCGGCCCACGCCAGGACGGCGGCGATCTCGCGGTGGTGGACGAAGGAGGTCGGCCGGGCGTCCTCGTGCACCGCGACGGGGCGGCCCGCGGCGATCCGGTCGACGTAGTGGGCGAGGCGCCCGGTGAAGTCCCGGGCGCCGCCGCCGAGCACGTGGGCGCTGCGGATGCTCGTCCAGGAGAACGGCGCCGCTCGGGCGAGGACGGCCTCGGCCTGCCGCTTGCCCTCGGCGTAGCCCGTCGCCCCGTCGAAGTGCCGGGCGAGTGCCTGCGGGTCGTGCCAGGGCAGCCCGAGGTCGACGGCCCAGCGGGCGGGATCGACCTGCGACTCGGCGACCGGGGCGGCGGAGGCCGGGACGAGCGGGGAGGTCGCCGGGTCGTAGACCTCCATGGTGGAGGTCATCACGTAGCGCGGGGTGCGGCTGGCGAAGACCCGGCAGGCCACGTCGGCCTGCACCGGGGTGTAGAGCACCTGGTCGACGACCGCGTCGAAGGTGCGCCCGCCGAGGGCGGCGGCCAGCGCGGCCTCGTCCGACCGGTCCGCGACGAGGTGGGTGACGCCCGGGGGAGGGGCGGCGGAGCCGCGGTTGACCAGGGTGACGCGGGCGCCGGACTCCTGGAGGAGGGAGACGAGGTGCAGGCCGAAGTACCGGCTTCCGCCGATGACGCAGACGCTTCTCATGGCTCCACCCTCCTGCCGTATCGTCACCAGTGGAACTGGCGACCTGCTGATGCGGTCGTAAGCCCAGCTGTCGACCGGGGAGGGTGCGGTGATCGACGTCCAACGGCTCAGGGTGCTGCAGGCGGTCGCCGAGCACGGGAGCTTCAACCGGGCGGCGGCCGCGCTGCTGCTCACCCCGTCCGCGGTGTCGCAGCAGGTCGCGGCGCTGGAGCGGGGCCTGGGGACACTGGTCGTGGAGCGTTCGACGCGCGGTGTCACGCTCACCGAGGCCGGGCGGCTGATGGTCGAGGCGGCCGGCGCGATCGGTGCCGAGCTGCGGCACGCCCGCGAGCAGATCGACCGGCTGAAGGCGCCCCGCCCGCGGTTCACCGTCGTCACCTTCACCACCGGTGGCCGGCACCTGCTGCCCGCGGCGCTGGCCCGGTTCGCGGCCGAGCATCCGGAGGCCGAGCTGCACGTGCTGGAGCGGGAGCCGGAGGACAGCCTGCCGATGGTCCGCGAGGGAGCCGCCGACCTGGCGATCGCCTACCACTTCGACGGGCCGCTGCCGGTGCAGCCCGGCGACCGCTCGGGCCTCGACTGGACGCCGCTGATGGTGGACCCGCTCTCGGTGGTGCTGCCGGACGGGCATCCGCTGGCCGGCCGCGAGGACCTGGACCTCGCCGAACTCGCCGACGACCGCTGGGTGGTGGGCTGCTCGAAGACCGAGGCCTTCCTGCACCGGCACGCCGCCCTGGCCGGCTTCCGGCTGCAGGTCGCGGGCAGCACCACGGACTACTTCTTCGCCCGGTCGCTGGTCGCCGCCGGGGTGGGCGTCTCGCTGGTGCCCTTGGTGGCACTGGACCCGCCGTTCCCGGGCACCCGGGTGGTGCCGGTGCGGCCGCCGGGGCCGGCCAGGCACTTCGGCATCGCGGTGGCGCGGCGGCGCCGGCCGCAGCCGTACGCCGAGGCGCTGGCCCGGATCCTGCGGGCCGGGGCGGGTGCCGGCTGAGGCACCGGCCGACGGCGGTCAGCGGTGCAGGACGGCGCTGGCGTTGCGGAGGTCGATGCGGGCGCCGCGGCGGCGCGTCCGGGCGCTGTCGTCGTGCGCGCGGCGGCCGGCGTCGGCCATCGCGTCCTGCGCGGTGAGGGCGCGGACGACGAAGCTCTGGGTGCCGGTGCGGCCGTCGTGGTGGGTGGTGGGCACGGTGACCAGCCACAGCGGGTGGTGGTGGGCGAGGCGGCCGGACCGCAGGGCGGGGACGGCGGAAGCGGTGGTGGCGGCGGGGCGCGGACGGGCCCCGGCCGGGGGGAGGCCGATGGTCATGGGGGCTGGCCCTCCTCGGACGGCACAGGCGGTCGCGTGGGGGCGCGACCGCCAGCGGGTGGGGCGGCTGACCTGCGGGGATGGCACAGGAGGAGGGCCGCGCGGGGTGGTGGCGGCGTACTCCCGACGATGCGCCCGGCCGGGGCGGGGAGTCAAGGTTACCCGCAAGTATGAATGTAACTTTCTGCAAGGACTTGCCGAAATCCATCGCGGCCGTCCGCGCCGGAGGCCCCGGAAAGATGGCGCGACCGGCGCCGACCGTTTTCGGCCCCCCTGTCCTCAGGTGGTCGGCGGCGGTGCGGTGCTCTTGCGGACGACCAGGCTGGTGGCGAGCTCCAGCCGGGTGGCGGTGCCGCCCTCGGCGCGCATCCGGAGCAGCATCTGCGCGGCCTCCTCGGCCATTTGCCGCAGCGGCTGGTGAACGGTGGTCAGCGCCGGGCTGGTCCACTGGGCGACGGCGACGTCGTCGTAGCCGACCACCGAGAGGTCGTCCGGCACCTTCAGCCCGTGCACCCTGGCGGCCTCCAGCACGCCGAGCGCCTGCAGGTCGCTGCCGGCGAAGATCGCGGTCGGCCGGTCGGGCCTGGCCAGCAGCTCCATGGCCCGGCGCCGCCCGCCCTCGACGTGGAAGTCGCCGAAGGAGACGAAGTCCGGCGGGATCTCCAGCCCGGCCATGCCCATCGCGGAGCGGAAGCCGTCCAGTCGGGCCAGCGAGCAGAGCATGTCCTCGGGACCGGTGATGATGGCGATCCGCCGGTGCCCGCACTCGATCAGGTGGCGGGTGGCGGCGAGGCCGCCGGACCAGTTCGCCGAACCCACCGACGGCACGTCGGGCTCGGGGTCGCCGGCCGGGTCGATGATGACGAACGGGATGGCGCGCGACCGCAGTTGCTGCTTGACCTCGAGCGGGAGGCTGGAGAAGACCAGCACCACGCCGAGCGGCCGGCGGCGCAGCACGCCCTCGATCCAGCCCGGGTCCGGGGAGTGCCGGGTGCCGCTCTCGGTGAGCACCACGCTCGCGTCGTGCTCCTTGGCGACGTCCTCGACCCCGCGGATCAGCTCCATCGCCCAGATGCTGTCGAGCTCGTGGAAGACGATCTCGATGAGCGGCGCCTCCCAGGCCGATTTGGGCGTGCGCTGGTAGCCGTGGATCTCCAGGAGGCGCTCGACCTTGAGCCTGGTCGGCCGGGAGACGTCCTGCCTCCCGTTGAGAACTTTCGAAACCGTGGAAACGGAGACGCCGGCCTCCTCGGCCACCTGGGCGAGGGTGACTCGCCCGCTCTCCTCCTCTTCGCGCATGCCGTGCAGCATAAGGCACGTGTCCCAGGTCACGTTCTGGTAACTGCGGAACCGGGGGTTGACCCCTCCCGAGGACCGGTCTTAGCGTCACAGCGCGCCAAGAATTTCGGCGATGATGCCGAAACATTTCGAAAGGCACCGCGATGAGAAGACACGCTCGGCTCTCCCGTGCACTGGCCGCCGGCAGCGCGGCGGTCGTCCTCGGGATCACCCTGACGGCCTGCGGCAGTGGCTCCGGCTCCTCGGCCGACAGCGGCTCCGGCGAGATCCACGTCCTGGTCTACGGGGATGCCACCAACAAGGTCGAGAAGCAGATCGTCGAGACCTTCAACAAGACGTCGAAGGTCAAGGTCGTCCTGGACACCATTCCGGGCGCCGACTACCAGCAGAAGCTCCAGACGATCATCAACACCAAGCAGGCCCCGGACATCTTCTTCAACTGGGGCGGCGGCAGCATCAAGCCCTTCGTCGACGCCGGGCTGCTGATGCCGCTCGACGACATGATCGCCAAGGACCCGGGCCTCAAGGCCAACTTCCTCTCCTCGGTGTTCGACACCGCGGTGATCGACGGCAAGTCCTACGGCGTTCCGATGCGCGGCACCCAGCCGGTGCTGCTCTTCAGCAACACCAAGGTGCTCGCCGACGCCGGCGTGGCCGCGCCCAAGACCTTCGACGAACTGCTCGCCGCGGTGCAGACGCTCAAGGGCAAGGGCGTCACCCCGATCGCCCTCGGCGGCGGCGACCAGTGGCCCACCCTGATGTGGTTCGAGTACCTCTACGACCGCATCGCCGGCCCCGAGCTGTTCCAGAAGGCGCTCGGCGGCGACAAGGCCGCCTGGGCGAGCGAGGACAGCAAGAAGGCCCTCGGCATGCTCAAGCAGCTGATCGACGCGGGCGCGTTCGGCACCAACTTCGACTCGGTGAAGTTCACCGACGGCGGCTCCCCGGCGCTGCTCGCCCGCGGCAAGGCCGCCTTCGAGCTGATGGGCTCCTGGGAGTACTCCACCCAGCAGGACGCCAACCCGGACTTCGCCAAGACCAGCCTCGGCTACGGCTCCTTCCCGACCGTCGCGGGCGGCAAGGGCGACCCGAAGAACGTCGTCGGCAACACCAACAACTTCTACTCGGTGCTGAAGAAGACCAAGCACCCCGAGGCCGTCGCCGAGTTCCTCAAGCTGCAGTACTCCGACGAGTTCGTGCAGGGGCAGCTGGCGATCGGCAACCTGCCGACCACCACCAACACGCCCAAGTTCCTCAGCAGCGCCGCCAACCCGGCCTACTCCACCTTCCAGTTCGACCTGGTGAAGGCCGCGCCCTCGTTCCAGCTGTCCTGGGACCAGGCGTACCCGCCGGCCGCGATCACGCCCATCCACCAGGCCGTCCAGCAGTTCTTCAACGGCCAGATCGACGAGAACGGCTTCATCAAGGCCATGCAGGCCCTGCCGAACTCCTGACACCAGACGGGCCGCACCATGACCACAACTCTTGCCACCGGGGCCGTGACACGGCGCCGACCGGCGAGCCGGGCGGGCACCGCGGTGACCCGCCCGGGCTTCGCCTGGGCGCTCCCCGCCACGGTCTTCTTCGTCCTCTTCGCGATCGTTCCGCTCGTCCTGGTCGCCGTGCTCTCGTTCACCCGCTGGAACGGCCTCGGCTCGCCGGAGTTCGCCGGACTCGACAACTGGAACCGGCTGTTCGACGACCCCGTGATGGTCAAGAGCCTGTGGCTGAGCCTGCTGCTCACCCTGCTCGGCGTGGCCGTCCAGACCCCGATCAGCATCCTGCTCGGGGTCTGGGCGGCCGGGCACCAGCGCAACCGGGCGGTGCTGTCGGCGATCTACTTCGTGCCGCTGCTGCTCTCCGCCACCGCCGTCTCGGTGCTGTGGCGGGCCCTGCTCGACCCGAACTTCGGCGTCCCCGCCGAGGCCCAGTGGCTGTTCGGCGACGGCAACCTGTTCGGCACGCAGACCGGGGCGATCGGGGTGCTGGTGCTCGTCGGTGCCTGGCAGTTCACCCCGTTCCACACCCTGATCTACCAGGGCGCGGCCCGGGCCGTCCCGCAGGTGCTCTACCAGGCCGCCGCGATCGACGGGGCCGGCACCGTACGGCAGTTCTTCCACATCACGCTGCCGCAGCTGCGCAACGCGATCATCACCTCGGTGATCCTCATGGTGGTCGGCGGCCTCACCACCTTCGACACCGTGCTCATCCTCACCCAGGGCGGGCCCGGCACCGACACCACCATCAGCGCCTACTACATGTACCAAAAGGCCTTCAAGGGCTTCGACTTCGGCACCGGCTCGGCCGTCGCCCTGCTGCTCGTCCTGGTGGCCACCGTCATCTCGCTCGCCGTCGTCCGGCTCTCCGGCTACGACCGGATGCGCAGCACCTCGGAGGGCCTGTGATGAGGCAACGACCCAACATCCTGGCCGGATTCGGCTCGCTGGTCTGGCTGTTCGTCGTCGGCCTGCCGCTGTACACCATGCTGGCCGCCACCCTGCAGAGCCGCTCCGACTACGCGCAGAGCGGCCCGCTCGGACTGCCCCGGCACCTGACCCTGCAGAACTACCTGGACGACCTCGAGGGCGGCTTCGGCCAGTACTTCCTCAACACGGTCGTCGTCACGGTCAGCGTGGTCGCCATCGTGCTGCTCGTCGTGCCGCCGCTGTCGTACGCCATCGTGCGCAGCCGCGGCCGGACGACCACCCTGGTGTTCCGGCTGTTCCTGCTCGGCCTCGCCATCCCCGCGCAGGCCGTGATCGTGCCGATGTTCTACGTCATCAGCAAGGCCGGCCTCTACGACAACCTCATCGGCGTCATCCTGCCGACCGCGGCGTTCTCGCTCCCGGTCTGCGCCCTCGTCCTCACCGGAGTGATGCGCGACATCACCCCCGAGCTGTACGAGGCGATGGCGATGGACGGCGCCGCCCCCTGGCGGGTCTTCGTCCAGCTGGTGCTGCCGCTCTCCAAGGGCGGGCTCTCCACCATCACCGTCTTCTCGGCCCTCCAGGCCTGGAACGGGTTCCTCTTCCCGCTCGTGCTGACCCAGTCGAACGAGACCAAGGTGATCACCCTCGGCCTCTACGACTTCCAGACCCAGTACGGCATCAACGTCCCCGGGCTGCTGGCGGCCGTCGTGCTGTCCATGATCCCGATCCTGCTCGTCTACCTGTTCGCCCGCCGCGCCCTCGTCCAGGGGCTCATGGGCGTCGGAGGAAAGTGACCGACATCGTGAACCTGGCCGTAGAGACCGCTTCCTCCGTCCCCGCCTGGCACGACACCGCCCTGGACCCGCAGGCCCGGGCGGACGCGCTGATCGCCGAGATGACCCTCCGGGAGAAGATCGCCCAGCTGTTCGGCGTCTGGGTGGGCGCCTCCGACGAGGGCGGCGAAGTCGCCCCGTACCAGAACGAGATGGAGCCCGCGGCCGACCTCGACGGGCTGCTGCCGCACGGACTCGGGCAGCTCACCCGGCCGTTCGGCACCGCCCCCGTCGACCCGGCGACCGGCGCGCTCTCCCTGCTGCGCACCCAGCAGCGGATCGCCGCCGCCAACCGGTTCGGCATCCCGGCCGTCGCCCACGAGGAGTGCCTGGCCGGCTTCGCCGCCTGGAAGGCCACCGCCTATCCCGTGCCGCTCTCCTGGGGCGCCACCTTCAACCCGTCGCTGGTCCGCCGGATGGCCGCCGCGATCGGCGCCGACATGCGCTCGGTCGGCATCCACCAGGGCCTGGCGCCCGTCCTGGACGTCGTCCGCGACGCCCGCTGGGGCCGCGTCGAGGAGACCGCCGGCGAGGACCCGTACCTGGTCGGCACCGTCGGCACCGCGTACGTGCAGGGCCTGGAGTCCGCCGGGATCGTCGCCACCCTCAAGCATTTCGCCGGCTACTCCGCCTCCCGCGCCGGCCGCAACCTCGCCCCGGTCGGCATGGGCGCCCGGGAACGCGCCGACGTCATCCTGCCGCCGTTCGAGATGGCCGTCCGTGAGGGCGGTGTCCGGTCCGTGATGCACGCCTACACCGACACCGACGGCGTGCCGTCCGCCGCCGACGACCGCCTGCTCACCGAACTCCTCCGCGACACCTGGGGATTCACCGGCACCGTGGTCGCCGACTACTTCGGCATCGGCTTCCTCAAGACCCTGCACGGCGTCGCGGGCGACTGGGCGGAGGCCGCCGGCGCCGCCCTCGCCGCCGGCGTCGACGTCGAACTGCCCACCGTGAAGACCTTCGGCGAACCGCTCCTGGAGGCGGTCACCGACGGCCGCGTCCCCGAGGCGCTGATCGACCGGGCGCTGCACCGCGTCCTCGTCCAGAAGGCCGAACTCGGCCTGCTCGACCCCGACTGGACGCCCGTCCCGGCCGTGCTCGCCGGCGCCGACCTCGGCGACCCGGCCGCCCTCCGCGGCACCGTCGACCTCGACCCGGCCGGCAACCGCGAACTCGCCCGGGAGATCGCCGAACAGGCCGTCGTCCTGCTCCGCAACGACGGCACCCTGCCGCTCGCCCGGCCCGCCCGGATCGCCCTCGTCGGCCCCAACGCCGACGAGCCGACCGCGGTGCTCGGCTGCTACGCCTTCCCCGTGCACGTCGGCCGCCAGCACCCGGACACCCCGGTCGGCGTCCGGCTGCCCACCCTGCGCGAGACGCTGGCCGCCGAATTCCCGGACAGCGAGATCACCACCCTGCCCGGCGCCGGCATCGACACCGCCGACACCAGCGGGTTCGCCGAGGCGGTGGCCGCCGCCCGCGCCGCTGACGTCGTGGTGCTCGCCCTCGGCGACCGGGCCGGCCTCTTCGGCCGCGGCACCAGCGGCGAGGGCTGCGACGCCGAGTCCCTGGAACTCCCCGGAGTCCAGCAGCAGCTGCTCGACGCCCTGCTCGACACCGGCACCCCCGTGGTGGTCACCCTGCTCGCGGGCCGCCCCTACGCACTCGGCCGGGCCGTCACCGAGGCGTCCGCGATCGTGCAGGCCTTCTTCCCCGGAGAGGAGGGCACCGGCGCCGTCGCCGGCGTCCTCAGCGGACGCGTCGCCCCCTCCGGCCGGCTGCCGGTCAGCGTGCCCCGCCGCCCCGGCGTCCAGCCCTCCTCCTACCTGGCCGCCCGCCTCGCCGGCCCCACCGACGTCTCCAGCACCGACCCGACCCCGGCGTACGGCTTCGGCCACGGCCTCACCTACACCGCCTTCGAGTGGTCGGACCTCGCCGTGGAGAACGACCGCGCCGACACCGCGGGCGAGTTCCGGCTGGCGCTGACCGTGCGCAACACCGGCGCCCGGGCCGGCACCGAGGTGGTGCAGGTCTACCTGCACGACCCGGTCGCCTCCGTGGTGCAGCCCGTCCAGCGGCTGATCGGCTACCTGCGGCTGCCGCTCGAAGCGGACGAGGCCTGCCGGATCACCGTCACCGTCCCCGCCGACCTGGCCTCCTTCACCGGGCGCGACGGCCGCCGGATCGTCGAACCCGGCGCGCTGGAGATCCGCCTCGCGGCCTCCAGCACCGACCCGCGGCTCACCGCGGCCGTCGAGCTCACCGGCCCCGTCCGCACCGTCGACCACACCCGCCGGCTGCACCCCGCCTTCGACACGGTGTAGCCCCCGGACCCCACCTGCCCCGGCCTCCTGCACTCCGGACCCCGCTTCCCGGAGTGCGGCGGCCGGGGCCGGGGCAGGTGGACCCCGACAGCACAGCCGCACCGCCGTCGAAGGAGCCGACGTTGTTCACCGACCTGCCCGAGGACGAACTCCGCTCGTACCGCAGCACCCAGACCGAGCCCGCCGACTTCGACGCCTTCTGGCAGAAGACCCTCGCCGAGGCCCGGGCTGCGGGCGGCGAGGCCACCGCCGTCCCCGTGCCGACCGGGCTGACCACCGTCGACACCTTCGACGTCACCTTCCCCGGGTACGCCGGCGAGCCCGTCCGGGCCTGGCTGCGGCTCCCGCGCGGAGCCGGAGGACCGCTGCCCGCGGTCGTCCAGTACGTCGGCTACGGCGGCGGCCGCGGCCACGTCCTGGAGAACCTCGTCTGGGCCTCCGCCGGCTTCGCCCACCTGCAGATGGACACCCGCGGGCAGGGCTCGGTGTGGAGCCGTGGCGACACCCCCGACTCGGGCCCCGCCGGCCCGCAGGTGCCCGGCGTGATGACCCGCGGCATCGAGGACCCGCACGGCTACTACTACCGGCGGCTGTTCACCGACGCCGTGCGGGCCGTCGACGCCGTACGCACCCTGCCCGCCGTGGACCCGGACCGGGTCGCCGTCATGGGGAACAGCCAGGGCGGCGGCACCGCCCTCGCCGCGGCCGGCCTCGTTCCCGACCTCGCCGCGGTCGTCGCGCACGTGCCGTTCCTCTGCGACTTCCCGCGGGCCGTGGTCGTCACCGACGCCCACCCGTTCCGGGAGATCGCCGACTACCTCGCCGTCCACCGCGGCCGCGACGAGCAGGTGCACCGCACCCTCTCGTACATGGACGGCGTGCACTTCGCCGCCCGTGCCACCGCCCCGGCCCGCTTCTCCGCGGCCCTGATGGACCAGGTCGTCCCGCCGTCCACGGTCTTCGCCGCCCACAACGCCTACGCCGGGCCGAAGCAGATCGACGTCTGGCGCTACAACGGCCACGAGGCCGGCGGGCCGGACGACGACGAGGCCGCCCTCCGCTTCCTCCGCCGCCACCTCGGCGGATAGCCACGAGGGGCGCTGGGGAGGTACCCCAGCGCCCCTCGATCGCCTGTCAGGCTGCCGAGGCCACCGCATCCGGTGCGGCCGCCGCAGCGGGCCTCGGGTTCAGCAGGCGCTCGGCGAGGTGACCGAAGACCAGGCCGAAGCCCACCCACAGGGTGGCCTGCACGGCCAGGGTCGCCAGCCGGAACTGCCACAGCAGGGTGGCCGAGAAGTCCGCCGGCACCTCGTCGAACGACGGCAGGAACGCGTACGCCAGGCCCACGGCCAGGGCGAACGCGGCCACCGCGGCCACCGAGGCGTTCCAGTTGCCCAGACGCGGTGCCAGCCGCTTGCCGAGGATCACCGCGGCGATCGACAGCAGCAGACCCAGCAGCATCATCAGGAAGTACAGCGTGGTGCGCTGCCCGATGGTCTCCGGATCACCCACCGCGGGCGGGTTGGCCGGGTACTTGAGGAACGGGACGACGTACACGGCGACCAGGCCGGTGCCGGCGACCAGCATCGCCGTGGCCCGGGGGCCGAAGCGGCCGATCCGGCCCAGCGCGAAGCAGAACGCCAGGGCGAGGATGCCGCCCAGCGCCACGCCGAACACCAGGATGCCGGTGGCGAGGCCGGCCGTGGACTGCATCGACCGGCTCACCAGCTCCACCCCGTGCTCGTGGGTGTGGGGCTGCGACTCCTCGTACGCGATGGCGGCTTCGACCCGGGGCTCGCCCAGCAGGTAGGCGACCAGCAGGGCGGGCACGGCTGCGCCCAGCCCGCCCAGCATGCCGCGGACGAGCAGGGATCTGACGGGTGTGGAGTTGTTCACGGTGCCCGTCCCGTCAGTGGCAGGGGAAGCCGAGCAGGTGGCGACCGTCGTGCACCCACTCGTGCACGTCCTCGCCGGCGATGAGGGAGACGGCGCCCTGCTCGGCGCCGACGAAGTAGACGAGGGTCATCATCAGGATGCCGAAGAACACCGCCCAGGGCAGGATCGCCTTGACGGAGAGCGGTGCGGCGGACTGGCCGACGGGGGAGACGACCGCAGGAGCGGCGGACTGGGCCATGGCAGGACCTCCTCGGGAACTCGCGTCCCGCTAGATGGTGCACAGTCGACGGCAGTGGGTCTGACTCACCGACAGCCCGCCTCCCGCAGGGGGCGACCCGTCGGCACACAGTGGCGCGACCGTGCCGGAGTTCCACCGGGCTTCCGTCGTGCCGTCGCACATCGGCAAGAAGGTACCGTCAAGGACAGGGCCCGCCAAGGGCGTGCGGACGGCGCATTCACCACCAACGGCACGCCGCAGCACCCGGCCGTGCCCCTCACCGGCGGCGATTCGCCTACCGGCAGACGGAGTTGGGGGAGGACGTGGTCATGCGCGTGACATTGATCTCAGCGGCCATGAGCGAGGCCGCCCGCGCCTCCCGCTTCGACGACGGCTCACCGCTCGACGACCACGGGCTGCGCGCCGCCGCCCGCGCCGCCGGGACCCTCCGCCCGACCGGCCGGGTGCTGGTCTCCCCGTCCCCGCGCTGCCGGCAGACCGCCGAGGTGCTCGGCCTGCCTGCGCCCGCCGACGAACCCGCCCTGGCCGGTTGCGCCGTGGGCCGCTGGCGGGGCCGCACCCTGGACGAGGTCGCCGCGGCCGAGCCGGAGGCCCTCGCCCGCTGGCTCGCCGACCCGGCGGCCGCCCCGCACGGCGGCGAGCCGCTGCAGGCGCTGCTCGACCGGGTCGCCGCATGGCTGGACGGCCTCCCCGAGGAGCCGGCCTCGCTGATCGCCGTCGTCGAACCGGACACTGTCCGCGCCGCCGTGCTGCACGCCCTCGGCGCCCCTGCCGCCGCCTTCCGGCGCCTCGACGTCCGCCCGCTCACCGCCACCCACCTCAGCGGCCGGGCCGGTCGATGGAACGCGCGCTGCGGCGAACCCCTCTGACGCGCCGCCGACAGGGTGGTCGGCGGACGATCGAACCGGGGGGACCGATGACGCCCGCGCGTGCCGCACAGCCCGCAGCCCTGCCGAAGAACGGGCTCCGTACGCTGCTCGCCGCCTTACTCGCCATGCTGCTGGCCGCTGTGCTCGCCGGTGCGGCAGCACCGTCACCGGGCAGGGCACCCGGCCGGATGCCGCGGAGATCCCGTGGACGGTGATGGGGGTCTCCGCCGTCGACGCCGTCCGCACCACGCCCGACGGCCGTTTCCTGGTCGTCGATGTGAAGGTCCCGTCCGGTGCCGAGAACTGCACCCGCGGACTCACCGGCGAGGTGACGGGCTCCCGCCCCGGTGCGGTGGATGTCCGGATCACCTTCGAGTCCTGCTCCATGGACCGGAGTTCCGGCTGCACGAGCTCGGAGGCCGCCACCGTCGAGGTGCCGCTGCCCGCACCGGTCGGCGACCGCACCGTCCTGGTCGGCGGCACTCACTCCTTCACCGCCGCGGGCGCCACCCCGCCGGCCCTCCGCCGGTGCGGGGAACTCGGCTGCAGCCCGGCCCCGACCGGCTGCACCGCCGATTCGTACCGGCAGGCGCTGACCGGCGCCGACTCGCCGCAGCACACCGGCTGGACGGTGCGCGGCTGCGACGGGCACTGGCTCGTCCTCGACCTCTCGGCGCCGACCGGCCCGCGGCGACCCCGGCCCCGGCTGCGACAGCCACGCCCGTACCACCCGCTGGTTCTACCGGGCGTCAGCCTCCGGGTGGACGGCGGTCACCTCGGCGGGTGGCGCGGGCTGCACGGCCGTGCAGCGCGTCGAGCCCGCCTTCCCGACCGCTCTCTGCAAGGACCTCGGGGCCGTTCCGGCGGCCGGCTGACACCGCCGGCGTCGGTGGCCCGCCCTATCGTGGCCAGCCGTGACGATCCTGATGACCGACGCCGGCCCGATGGCGCCCGACGCCCTGCTCACCCGTACCGGCGGCGTGCCGCTGGCCCCGGCCGGGACGGACTGGCCGCACTGCGCGACCTGCGGCGGGCCGATGCAGTTCCTCGCCCAGATCCTGCTCGACGACCTCGGCCGGCAGGCCGGCGCCGGGGCCGCGGAGGGCCGGGGCCTGCTCGCGCTGTTCATGTGCCAGAACGACCCCGGCGGTTGCCAGGAGTGGAGCGCCGACGCGGGCGGCAATCGGGCGCTGGTCCTGCCCGCCGACGGCGTCCGCCCGCTGCCGCTGCCCGACCTCCCGGCGGACCACGACGGGGACCCGCGCCTGCTCGGTGCGGTGCGCGCCGTCGCTTACCGGGCGGCTCCCGGCGGGGACCACGCCCGGGCCCGACTGGCACCGCACTCCGCCGCCCCGCTGGGACGGCTCGGCGGAGAGCCCGAATGGCTCCAGTACGAGCAGACGCCCGACTGTCCGTCCTGCGAGCAGGAGATGGCGTTCGTCGCCCAGCTGGAGGAGGGCCCGGATTCCCTCACGGCGATGAACTTCGGCAGCGGCTGCGCCTACGCCTTCGCCTGCGAGCCCTGCGGCAGCGGCGCCTTCCTCTGGCAGTGCTGATACCGGCCGTACCGACGGCCCGGCTGCTGCCCCGGCGTCAGGTGGTGCATCCGGCGTTGAGCCGGACGTAGCCCTCGGTCAGGTCGCAGCCGTACACCGTGAACTCCCCGTCGGCGATGCCGAGGTCGATCCGGACGACGACCTCGGCCCGGCGAGGTGCGACCGGGTGAAGACCGCCGCCGACACCGCCGGCACCTCGGACACCACCAGCGCGAAGTCGTCCGCCGAGTCCTTCAGCCCCGTGTTCGCGGTGTACGAGCGGTACCCCCGAGGCCCTGCGACCGCCATGGCCGTCCCTCTCCCCAGAGTGCATAGCAATGCAGAACTAGGCATAAGTACTCGGACTGATGGCCTGTCACCCGATTTCGGCGGCCGCCCGCACACCGCGGCGGCGGCCGGTGGCGGCGGCGGGCCAATCGGTCCCGCACGACCGGTCGCGGGGCGTAGCCTTCCTGCATGGCAGAGAGCAAGGTCCGGACGGTCAGGCCCAGGGCGGCGCGGCCGAAGAAGCCGGAGTCCCACCTGGCGATGGTGCGGCGGGCACGGAGGATCAACCGGGCGCTCGCGGAGCTGTACCCGTACGCGCACCCGGAGCTGGACTTCGACAACCCCTTCCAGCTGCTGGTGGCGACCGTGCTGTCGGCCCAGACCACCGACCTGCGGGTCAACCAGACCACCCCGGCGCTCTTCGCGAAGTACCCGACGCCGGAGGACATGGCGGCCGCCGTCCCCGAGGAGCTGGAGGAGATCATCCGGCCGACCGGCTTCTTCCGCAACAAGGCGAAGTCCCTGCTCGGCCTCTCCGCCGCACTGCGCGACGACTTCGGCGGCGAGGTGCCCGGCCGCCTCGCCGACCTCGTCACCCTGCCCGGCGTCGGCCGGAAGACCGCCAACGTCGTCCTCGGCAACGCCTTCGGTGTCCCGGGGATCACCGTCGACACCCACTTCGGCCGGCTCGCCCGCCGCTTCGCCTGGACGCAGGAGGAGGACCCGGAGAAGGTCGAGGCGGCCGTCGCCGGGATCTTCCCCCGCTCCGAGTGGACGATGCTCTCCCACCGCGTGGTCTTCCACGGCCGCCGCGTCTGCCACTCCCAGAAGCCTGCCTGCGGCGCCTGCCCGGTCGCCTCGCTCTGCCCCGCCTACGGCGCCGGCGAGACCGACCCGGAGAAGGCCGCGAAGCTGCTCAAGTACGAACTGGCCGGAAAGCCCGGCCAGCGGCTGCGCCCGCCCGCGGACTTCCCGGGCGAGGCGGCGGCCCGCGCCGAGGCCGACGCGCACGACGGCGAGGTCGCGGACATGGCGGTCGCCGGATGACGGCCGCGATCGAACGGGACGGACTGCCCGAGTGGCTGCTGCCGGTGCGGGCAGCCGCCGAATCGGTACTGCCCGAGCAGCTCAGCCGCTTCCTCCCGCCGACCGAGGGCGGTCGGCCGTCCGCGGTGCTGATGCTGTTCGGCGAGGGCGCGGCCGGCCCCGATCTGCTGCTGATCGAGCGGGCCCGCTCGCTGCGGGCGCACGCCGGCCAGCCGTCCTTCCCGGGCGGCGCGCTCGACCCGGAGGACGGCGACCCGGCCGGGCCCGGGCCGGTCGCCGCGGCCCTGCGGGAGGCCGAGGAGGAGACCGGCCTCGATCCGGCGGGCGTCCAGGTCTTCGCGACCCTCCCCGCGCTGTACATCCCGGTCTCCGGTTTCGTGGTGACCACGGTGCTGGGCTGGTGGCGCCGGGAGAGCCCGGTGGGGCCGGTGGACCCGGCCGAGACCGGCGCGGTCTTCCGGGTGCCGATCGCGGACCTCACCGACCCGGCGAACCGGGCCCGGCTGCGGCACCCCTCCGGCTACACCGGCCCGGCGTTCGAGGTGGCCGACCGGCTGGTGTGGGGCTTCACGGCCGGGGTCATCGACCGGGTGCTGCACTACAGCGGCCTGGAGCAGCCCTGGGACAGGAGCCGCACCCTGGCCCTCTCCGAGGAGGCCCTGCAGCTCACCGCCCCCGACCGGCAGCGCGACCGGGGCTCGCCCGCACCCCGCTGATGGCGCCGGGCCGGTGGCCCGTGCGGGTCCGGGCTCCGTCCATGGGAGGGTATCTGGGTGAATGTCCTGGATCTGCTGCTGATCGCCGCCGCGGCGGGCTTCGCCGTGACCGGCTACCGTCAGGGCTTCGTGGTGGGCGTGCTGTCCGTCCTCGGGTTCCTCGGCGGCGGCCTGATCGCGGTCCAGCTGCTGCCGCTGCTGCTGCGCCGGCTGGGCCCGGGCACCACGGCGTCGGTGGTCGCGGTCGTGGTGGTGATCGTCCTCGCGGCGGTCGGCCAGGCGATCACCACGCACTACGGCTGGAAGCTGCGCGGCAGGATCGGCCGCCGCCGGGCCAAGACCCTGGACGCGATCGGCGGCTCGGTGGTCAACGTGATCTCGATGCTGCTGGTGGCCTGGCTGATCGGCTCGGCGCTGGCCGGCACCTCACTGCCCACGGTCTCCAAGCAGGTCCGCACCTCGAAGGTGCTCTCCACCGTCCAGGACGTGCTGCCGGCCGACGCACCGAACTGGTTCTCGGACTTCAGCAAGGAACTGGCCCGCAACGGCTTCCCGCAGGTCTTCAACCCCTTCGAGCACGAGCCGATCACCGAGGTCGAGGCGCCGGACCCGGCCCTGGCCGGCAGCGACGCGGTGCGGCGGGCCCAGCAGAGCCTGGTCAAGGTGGTCGGCACCGCGCCGTCCTGCGGCAAGACCCTGGAGGGCAGCGGCTTCGTCTTCGCCCCGCACCGGGTGATGACCAACGCCCACGTGGTCGGCGGCGTCGACGAGCCCACCGTGCAGATCGGCGGCACCGGCAGGGTCTACGACGCGACCGTGGTGCGCTACGACTGGCAGCGCGACATCGCCGTCCTGGACGTACCGAAGCTGAACGCCCCGGCCCTGCCCTTCGCCGGGGACGCGCGCACCAACGACAGCGCGATCGTCGCCGGCTTCCCGGAGAACGGCGCCTTCAACGTCCAGCCCGCCCGCATCCGCGGCCGCATCCAGGCCAACGGCCCGGACATCTACCACCGCGGCCAGGTCGTCCGCGACGTGTACTCCGTCCGCTCGCTGGTGCGCCAGGGCAACAGCGGCGGCCCGCTGCTCACCCCGAACGGCGAGGTCTACGGCGTGGTCTTCGCCAAGTCGCTGGACAGCGCCGACACCGGTTACGTGCTGACGGCGGCCGAGGTGCGCCAGGACGCGGCCGAGGGCGCGAGCGCCACCGCCAGGGTGGACACCGAGGGCTGCGCGCTCTGAGCCTCTCCCGGAGGTGCCGTCCTTCCGGAGACGCCGTTCGACGGGCCCGTCGGCGCTTGCGGCCGCCGGCCCCGTGCGCGGGCCCGGTCAGCCCTCCCGGCGGAGCCGGGCGCCCACCCAGCGGGCCCGGCGGCCCAGGATGCGGGGGATGCCGAGCCGGTGCGTCCCTGTGCCGTCCGGCCGTCCGGGCGAGGCCCCGTAGGACCACTCGGACTCGTGGGACTGGCTCTGCGAGGTGCTGCTCCCGCGGCGGCGTCGGCGCGGTGCGGCATCGCGATCGGGCATCCAGGTCATACCGGATGGATGCCCCTGGGCCGAGAGGAGTAACCGCCTCCGGACTTCCCATCTGGCCTATGCGATTGTCATATGAGTGATGGTCAGATTCAGTCGGTGTGCTGACGGACCCATGCGAGCAGCTCTTCCGAGACCTGCTCCGGGGTCTCCTCGTGCGGGAAATGACCGACCCCGGGCAGCAGCCGCCACCGGTACGGAGCCTCCACGTACTCGCCCGCGCCCAGCGCGGTCTGCGCCAGCAGCACCGGGTCCGCGGCGCCCTGGACGTGCAGCGTCGGCGCGGTGACGGGCTTCTTCATCCGGCGCGCGAACTGGATGCCGTCCGGGCGGGCCATCGACCGCAGCAGCCACCGGTACGGCTCGATCGAGCAGTGCGCCGTGGACGGGATCTGGATGGCCTTCCGGTACGCCTCGACGGCCTCCGGCTCGATGCCGTTCTGCCCCGTCCAGGCGCGGAGGTAGTCGGCGACCAGCGCGGCGTCGTCCGCGACCAGCTGCCGCTCGGGGATCCACGGCCGCTGGAAGCCCAGCACGTGCTCGAAGGCGGCGATCTGCCGCCGGTCGGTGAGCAGTGCCCGGCGCAGGTGCCGGGGATGGGCCGCCGAGACGACGGTCAGGCTGCGGATCACCGAGGGCCGCATCACGGCCGCCACCCAGGCCAGTGAGCCGCCGGTGGCGTGCCCCACCAGGTGGGCGCGGCGCTCGCCGAGCGACCGGATCACGCCGGTGATGTCGAGCGCGAGGTTGCCCGGGTCGTAGCCGCGCGGGGTTCGGTCGCTGCCGCCGATGCCGCGCAGGTCCAGGGCGACGGCCCGGTACCCGGCCTCGGCGAGGGCGGCCATCTGGTGGCGCCAGGCCCACCAGTACTCGGGCCAGCCGTGCACCAGCAGCACCAGCGGGCCCTCGCCGGCTTCCGCGATGTGGAAGCGGGCCCCGTTGGCGGCGAGGTCGCGGTGCGTCCAGGGCCCGGGTGCGCGGACGCTCCAGGCGGCTCCGGCGGCGCCGTCCTGGCGTCCGCCGGGGGAGGACGCGGAGCGGCCCGCGGCGGGCCGGGGCGTCCCGGGCCGGGGTTCGGCGGGCTTCGCGGGTACGGGCTTCTGGTCCAGCGGCATACCGAGAGCCTGTCATACCCGTGCTACGAACACGTCTCCGGCACTCGCGCCGCTTCGCAACGATCCGGTACGGGCGGCCGCTGAAGGGGTCGGCGGACGCCGGCTCGTCAGGAGATCCGGCCGAGCGCCCGGTCGATCTCCTCCTTGGTGGCCGGCCGCGGGCGGGCGTTCTTCAGCACCTCGGCGGTTGCCTGGGCGCCCTCGATCGTCCGGTGCGGCTTCTCGATCTTCTTGAACGAGCGCATCGCCAGCAGGCCGAGCAGGCCGGCCAGCAGCAGGTAGGCGCCGCCCACGATCAGGAACGACCAGCCCAGGGTCAGCCCGAGCGCCTGCAGGCCGTAGGCCGCGGCGAAGCTGAGCATGGGGACGGACGCGAGCGCCACCACGCCGGCGACCGAGAAGGAGGCGCCGCCGGCGACCCCGCGCTTGACGTCGGCCCGGATCTCCGCCTTGGCCAGCGCGATCTCGTCGTGCACCAGGGCGGAGAGGTCGGTGGTCGCCGCCGCGAACAGCTCGCCGATGGAACGCTCGCCCTCGTACGGGGCCCGGCCTGCGGTTCCTGCGGACATCGGCGGTTCTCCTTCGCGGCGGCTGCACTCGGTCGACAGCTCAGCATCATGCCTCCCCCGCATGCCCGCACACCACTCCGGCCCCCTCCCCGGCGGCGTGTCAGGAGACAGCGCGTCAGTTCGGGCGCCCGTACACGTCCGGAATGCCGTCCTGGTCGGAGTCCGCGTTCTCCTCCTCGTACAGCAGGCGGTAGTGCCGGGTCCGCAGCTTCAGCAGGACGGTGGCGAACACCGCGCACAGCACCGAAGCGGTCAGCACCGCGGCCTTGGACTTCTCCGCCAGCAGGTGGTCGTCCGGGAAGGCCAGCTCGCTGATCAGCAGGGACACCGTGAAGCCGATGCCGGCCAGGGTGGACAGCGCGAAGACGTCGCCCCAGCCGAGCTGCGGATTGAGCTCGGCCCGGGTGTAGCGCGCCGCCAGCCACGTCCCGCCGAACACCCCGACCGTCTTGCCGACCACCAGGCCGAGCACCACACCGAGCGGGGTGGCCTGCGAGAACACCTCACCGAGCGCCTTCCCGGAGATCGTCACCCCGGCCGCGAACAGGGCGAACAGCGGCACCGCGAAACCGGCCGACAGCGGCCGCACCTGGTGCTCGATGTGCTCGCCGGGGGAGTGCTCCTCGCCCGGCCGGGTGTGGCAGCGCAGCAGCAGCCCCATCGCCACGCCCGCCACCGTGGCGTGCACACCGCTCTCGTGCATCAGCGCCCAGATCACCAGCGCCAGCGGCACGTACAGGTACCAGCCGTGGACGTCCCGGCGGTGCAGGAACCAGAACAGCACCAGGCCGGCCAGGGACAGCCCCAGCGCCCAGAACTTGATGCCGGAGGTGTAGAAGACCGCGATGATCAGGATCGCGATCAGGTCGTCGACCACGGCCAGTGTCAGCAGGAAGGCGCGCAGCGCCGAAGGGAGCTGACTGCCCACCACGGCCAGCACGCCCAGTGCGAAGGCGATGTCGGTGGCGGTCGGGATCGCCCAGCCGTCGGCGTGGCCGCCCGGCCCGAGGTTGGCGGCGGTGAAGAGGACCGCCGGCAGCACGACACCGCTCACCGCCGCCGCCACCGGCAGCGCCGCTGCGCTCGGCGAGCGCAGCTCGCCCGCCGTGAACTCCCGCTTGAGCTCGATCCCCGCGACGAAGAAGAAGACGGCCAGCAGGCCGTCCGCGGCCCACTCCTCGACGGTGAGGTCCAGGTGCAGCGGCTTCGACGGGCCGAGGGTGTACTCGGTGACCTCCTCGTACGAGCCCGGCCAGACATTGGCCCAGACGAGCGCCGCGATCGCGGCGACCAGGAGCAGGACACCGCCGACGGTCTCGGTGCGCAGGGCGTCCAGGATGATCCGGCGCTCGGGCAGCGGCAGCAGGCCGAGGAAGACACGGCGCTGCGCGGGCACGGGCGGCTGGTCGGATGCGGACGGCCTGGCCACGGCGGGACCTCCTGGGGCGGGTCGGACGGTCTCCCGTGCGGGGACACCGGTGTGCAGTGCCGACCAGACTTCCCGGCGCGCCTCGGAGTTGCGTTGTGCCCCTGCATCCTACGGGGCGCGCGGTTGCTGCTTCCTCGTCCGGTTGCTGTGCGGTTCCCGTCCGGTTCCTCGTCCGGTTGGTCGTCGGTTCGGGGGGAGGGGCCGGCCGCCCCCGCGCGGGGGCGGTGCACGGGTCGGGCGCAGTCTACGTGCGCGGCTTTCGCGACCGGCGCGACGCGACCGGCACTTGCCGCCGTGTCGGCGAGGGCTCCCCCGGACGGTCTGCACGAGGGCTCCCCCGGACGGTCTGCACGAGGGCTCCCCCGGACGGTCTGCGACCGGATGCGTGAACGGAGGTCCGTCCTTGTTGCGGGACGGCTGATCGGGAGCGTCCGGCGCTGTTCGGGACGTCCGACGCTTGTGCGGTGCGCCCGGCCCTGTTGTGCAACGCCGCGGCCGTCCGGCCGCCCCGGGAATTCGGGGCGGCCGGACGGCCGTTGTCCGACTGCCTTGCCGGCGGGGTTCCTGCCGGTGGTCAGTCCTCGCTGGAGGCGGTGGGCAGCTGGGCCTGGATGAGGCTCATCACCGAGGAGTCGGCGAGGGTGGTGACGTCACCGATCTCGCGGTTCTCGGCGACGTCGCGGAGCAGGCGGCGCATGATCTTGCCGGAACGGGTCTTCGGGAGCTCGTTGACGACCAGGACGCGCTTGGGCTTGGCGATCGGGCCCAGGGTGCGGCCGACGTGCCCGCGCAGGTCCTCGACCAGGGCGTCCGTGACCTCGGCGGTGCCGCGCAGGATGACGAACGCGACGATGGCCTGCCCGGTGGTGGCGTCGGCGGCGCCGACGACCGCGGACTCGGCCACCGCCGGGTGCGAGACCAGCGCGGACTCGACCTCGGTGGTGGAGATGTTGTGCCCGGAGACGAGCATGACGTCGTCGACCCGGCCGAGCAGCCAGATGTCGCCGTCCTCGTCCTTCTTCGCGCCGTCGCCGGCGAAGTAGCGGCCCTCGAAGCGGGACCAGTAGGTGTCGATGTAGCGCTGGTCGTCGCCCCACACGGTGCGGAGCATGGACGGCCACGGCTCGGTGAGCACCAGGTAGCCGCCGGAGCCGTCCGGGACCTCGTTGGCCTCGTCGTCCACGACGGTCGCCGCGATGCCGGGCAGCGCGCGCTGCGCGGAGCCGGGCTTGGTCTCGGTGACGCCCGGCAGCGGGCTGATCATGATGGCGCCGGTCTCGGTCTGCCACCAGGTGTCCACGATCGGGCAGCGGCCGCCGCCGATGTGATCGCGGTACCAGACCCAGGCCTCGGGGTTGATCGGCTCGCCGACGCTGCCCAGCACCCGGAGGCTGGACAGGTCGAACTTGGCGGGGATGTCGTCGCCCCACTTCATGAAGGTGCGGATCGCGGTCGGCGCGGTGTACAGGATGGTGACGCCGTACTTCTGCACGATCTCCCAGAAACGGCCCTGGTGCGGGGTGTCCGGGGTGCCCTCGTAGATGACCTGGGTGGCGCCGTTGGCGAGCGGCCCGTAGACGATGTACGAGTGGCCGGTGACCCAGCCGATGTCGGCGGTGCACCAGTACACGTCCGACTCCGGCTTGAGGTCGAAGACGGCGTGGTGGGTGTAGCTGGCCTGGGTGAGGTAGCCGCCGGTGGTGTGCAGGATGCCCTTGGGCTTACCGGTGGTGCCGGAGGTGTAGAGGATGAACAGCGGGTGCTCGGCGTCGTGCGCCTCGGCGGTGTGCTCGGCGGACTGGCGGTCGACGACGTCGTGCCACCACACGTCGCGGCCCTCGGTGAAGGCGGTGTCCTGGCCGGTGCGGCGGACCACCAGGACGTGCTCGACGCCCGGGCAGCGGGTCAGGGCCTCGTCGATGGCGGGCTTGAGGGCGGACGGCTTGCCTCGGCGGTGGCCGCCGTCGGCGGTGATGACGAGCTTGGCGTCGGCGTCCTGGATGCGGGAGGCGACGGCGTCGGCGGAGAAGCCGCCGAAGACGACGGAGTGGGTGGCGCCGATCCGGGCGCACGCCAGCATCGAGACCACGGCCTCGGGGATCATCGGCAGGTAGATCGCGACGCGGTCGCCCTTGGCCACGCCGAGCTCGAGGAGGGCGTTCGCCGCCCGGCTGACCTCGTCCTTGAGCTGGGCGTAGGTGATGGTGCGGGTGTCGCCGCCCTCGCCCTCGAAGTGGATGGCGACGCGCTCGCCGCGGCCGGCCTCCACGTGCCGGTCGACGCAGTTGTGGGCGACGTTCAGCCTGCCGTCGGCGAACCACTTCGCGAACGGGGCGTTGCTCCAGTCCAGGGTCTCGGTCGGCTCGACGGCCCAGTCGAGGCGGCGGGCCTGCTCGGCCCAGAACGCGAGCCGGTCCTGCGAGGCCTGCCGGTAGGCGTCCGCGGTCACGTTGGCCGCCGCCGCGAGCCCTGCGGGCGGCGCGAAACGGCGCTCCTCCTTGAGCAGATTGGCCAGGCTCTCGTTGCTCAACGCGCACTCCTCATCGAGTCTCATCTGCCGGGTGATCCCATGCGGTGGGATTGTCCCGTGTGTCCCATGACACAGCTCACCAGGCGAACGGGTGTGTTGACAAGAGCCTCCCGAGAATTGGTGTAGACCTTTGCTCGGCTTCCCGGGTTCCGATCGCCGGAGCCCGGCCGACGGAGGCCGTTGCCGGCGCCCGCTCCCGGTCGGCACTTCCGGTCGGCACTCCCGTGGCCGTGCCGTCGCCCGTCCGCCCCGAGGTGTCTGCGAGGGGTGGCTGCAGGGGCGTGCACGGACGTCCGCACACCTGTCTGAGGCGGGCGAAGTGTGTAGAGATGGGTGGAATTGCGCCGCGTGGGGCACACCCACTGGGCAGGGCCGCCGTAGTACGTCGGGCAAGGTCCTGCGGGGTTCCGCGCGGTGCCGGCAGCCGCGTGCGAACCGGAGGACTCCTGGTGCAGGAGTACTTGACGATCCGACGCATCGGTACTCCACTGACCAGGCGGGCCTGCGGCGCAGCCGCAGGCCCGACCAACGGCGCATCTCGTGCGACGGAGGTTCGAGTCGTGCAGACACCTCCCTCTTCCTCTTCGTCCCACCCCTCGGCGCCGCGCCTTCCCGGGGATTTCGCAGTCGTCCGGATGGACGGCCACGTCGGCAGGCTCATCCGGGTCGGCCAGTGGCTCAACGGCGACGGATTCGCCGACTACGAGCACGCCTTCGTCCATGTCGGCGGCGGTGAGCTGGTCGAGGCGCAGCCCGGCGGAGCCGAACTGCGCCCCCTCTCCGTGTACGACAGGAGGTCCGCGCTCTGGTCCTCCGGCAGGTACGACCTGACGGTCGCCCAGCGGGCGGCCATCGTCGCGGCCGCCCGCGGATACGTAGGCGTCGGGTACAGCGTGGCCGACTACTTCGCGCTGGCGGCGCACCGCTTCCGTCTGCCGGTCGGCCCGCTCATCAAGAACTATGTGGCCAGCAGCCGCCACATGATCTGCTCCCAGCTCGTCGACCAGTGCTATCTGGACGCCGGGGTCCACCTGTTCTCGGACGGCCGGTGGCCCGGGTACGTGACACCGGCGGACCTCGCAGGTCTGCTGCGGTCCTGACGGCGGGTCGGCCGGGCTCCCCGGGCTCCCCGGGCTCCTGGTGCTCCTGGGTCTTCCGGCGGTCGGCCTTGCCCGGGCGGCCCGAGGGGTCTGGGCGGCCCGGGGCCGCCTCCGTCGGCGGCACGGGTGGCCCGGGCCGAGGTGTCAGGCCGTCACCGGTGTTCGTTCCGGGAGCGGGTCGCGGTGCACCTCGGCGCCCACCGGGGTGAAGCGGCCGCTCGGACCGTCCAGGACGTAGGCCTGTGCGGTGGCGAAGTCGAAGTACATGCCGACCAGTCGCAGGGTCCCTGCGGCGACGCGGCGTTCGACGGCGGGATTGGCGAGCAGTTGGTCCAGTTGCTGCACCACGTTGGTGATGCAGAGCTCCTCCACCGGGTCGGCGGCCGGGCGGTCGCCGAAGCGGGCCGGTGCGCGCTTCGACCTGGCCAGTGAGCCGCGGCCGTTGCGCAGCCAGCGGGCGAGCGGCGTCGGTGTCCCGGGTTGCTCGTGGATGCCGTCCAGCAGGGCCTTCATCGCCCCGCACCCGGAGTGGCCGCAGACCGTGATGGAGCGGACCTCCAGGACCTCGACGGCGTACTGCACCGCCGCGGCCACCGAGTCGTCGGCAGCCCCCGGCTCGTAGGGGGCCGGCACCAGGTTGCCGACGTTCCGGACGGTGAACAGGTCTCCGGGGCCGCTGCTGGTGATCATGCTGGTGACCATCCGGGAGTCGGCGCAGGTCAGGAAGAGCTGTGACGGTGCCTGGCCCTCCCTCGCGAGCCGTGCCAACTCCTGCCGGACCAGTGGTGCGGTGTGCTCCTGGAAGCCGCGAACCCCATCGAGCAGGCGACCGTGCACGTCGTCGCCGTCCGGCTCGATGCTGTGGTGGCCCATCCACGGTGTCCAGGCACGGAACTGTTGGGACCCGGCGCCCGGGTCGGGGTGGACGGTGCCGTCCGGGTCGAGGACCGCCTCCTGGCTGCGCGCTTCGGTGACCATGGCGACCCGTCCGCCGGCGGCCTGGTACATGGCCCGCCAGGTGTGCAGCGCCTCGTAGGCGGCGTGGTCGAGGAACGAGCCGTCGTGGTGGACGGTGACCGCGGCGCCCGGCGGGATCTGTGCGAGGGTGCGGCTGAGCCGGGGCACTGCGGCGAAGGTGAGCGGCCCGTGGGTGCGCACGTGGTGGGTGCCATCGGGGTCGGCGGTCACGTCGACACGGGCGCGGGTCAGCCGGTACAGGGCGAGGAGCGCGGCGACCGTGCCGCCGAGTGCCACTCCGAGCGGAACGCCCAGGGCGACCACTCCGAGGACGGTACCCAGGTAGACCGGGAACTCCCGGTGCCGGTGGACGCGCCGGATGTGGGCGAAGCTGACCATCTGGATGCCCACCACGAGGACCAGTGCGGCCAGTGCGGCGAGGGGGATGCGGCGCAGGCCGCCGGCCAGGGCCAGTGCGGCCAGCACCACCCAGCAGCCGTGCAGGACGGCGGACCCGCGGGAGACGGCGCCGGCTTGCACGTTGGCCGTGCTGCGGACCGCGCCGCCGGCCACCGGCAGCCCGCCGAGCACCCCGGAGAAGAGGTTGGCGAGACCCTGCCCGCGCAGTTCGCGGTCCAGGTCGCTGGTGGTGTGGGTCATCCGGTCGACGGCGACCGAGGACAGCAGGGACTCCACACTCGCCACGGCGGTGACCGTCAGGACCACGGCGAGCAGGGCCGGCCAGTGGTCGGCGAGCAGGCGGCCCGTCGGCGCGGCCGCCAGCGCGTGGTGCTGCCAGCCGGGCAGTTCGACCCGGGCCAGCTGCAGGCCCAGCCCGAGGGAGAGGAGCGTTCCGGCGGCGACGGCGACCAGTGCCGACGGCAGCCGGGAGAGCCGTGCGCCGACCCGGCCGGCGGTGCCGGGCAGCCGGCCGAGGCGCGGCCAGCAGAAGAGCACCGAGACCGCGAGTGCCCCGACGGCCAGCGCCGGGAGGTGCGGGCCCGCGAGCTGGCCCGGCAGCGCGAGCAGGTTGGCCAGGGCCGAACTCTGCGGGGAGCCGCCCAGGACCACGTGGAGCTGGGCGAGGGCGATGGTGAGGCCGACACCGGCGAGCATGCCGTGCACGATCGCGGGTGAGACGGCGAGCGCCGCCCGCGCGACCCGCAGCGAGCCGAGCAGTAGTTGCAGCAGGCCCGCGGCGACGGTGACGGCGCAGGCGATCCGCCAGCCGTACTGCGCCACGACGCCCGCGGTGATGACGGTGAGGGCGGCGGACGGGCCGCTCACCTGGAGCGGGGTGCCGCCGAGCAGTCCGGCGACCAGGCCGCCGGCGGCGGCTGCCACGAGGCCCGCGGTCAGCGGCGCGCCGGTGGCGAGGGCGATGCCGAGCGAGAACGGCACCGCGATGAGGAACACGGCCAGCGAGGCCGGCAGGTCGTGGAGGAGAACGGTGCGGCCTGGGCCGCGCGGCTTCCTCGGCGGGAGCGTCCGACCGGACGCCGGCGGCGCGTGGTCGGTGGTGTCGGATGCGATGGGTGCGGAGGAGATGTCGAGGGTCATGGTGTCCCGTCTTTCCGGGGGAACGTACGCAGTCAGGTCCGGCGGTCGTGCATGTCAGCGGATCGGCTGTCGTTGATCGCGACGGTTTGGCGGGATGGTGTGGGCGCGGCGGCTGTCCCGCGGGGCCCAAGGACCATCAGTCCGGTTTGCCAAGACTCGGTAAACCGAGAGTAATGAGATCTTTGCACAGCGTGAATACGAACGACAGGCCGGAGCGTTGGATTCACCTTTACGGGTGGAGGCGGCCCCGGCCGGGAACCCGATCGCCGGAAGGGCCGGCGAACACCCAGGTCAAGGGGGTGTCCGCCGGCCCTCCCGGCGATGCGGCGGCCGCGGTGCGCGGTCCGGCGGCAGGGCTCAGGCGCGGGCGGCACCCAGGCCCGCACCGGCGCTTCGGAGGCCGAGGGCGAAGCCGTGGTCGACCTGGGTCGCGAGGTCGTGGCCGACCTTGGCGTTGCCCCAGCTCTCCGCGTTGCGGAGATGGAAGTGGACGGCCTGTGCGGTGTACTTCCCGGCGTCGCGCAGCGCGAAGGAGGCGTCGGCCTCGGCCTCGAGGTCGTGCAGGACGGCCCGGTTGGCCGGCTCCAGGGCGCTGAGCGCGGGCTCGGCCCCCTGTTCCAGCTTCCGCACCCAGTCGGAGTGCCCGAAGGCGGTCAGCAGGTCGTCCCCGACCTCCCGGCGGAGGAAGGCGAGGTCGTCCGCGCCCTGCACCTTGTTGCCGACGACCCGGAGGGTGATGCCGAAGTCCCGCGCGTACTCCTTGTACTGGCGGTAGACCGAGATGCCCTTGCGGGTCGGCTCGGCCACCAGGAAGGTCAGGTCGAAGCGGGTGAACAGGCCGGAGGCGAAGGAGTCCGAACCCGCGGTCATGTCGGTGACGACGTACTCGTCGCGGCCGTCGACCAGGTGGTTGAGCAGCAGTTCGACCGCGCCGACCTTGGAGTGGTAGCACGCGACCCCGAGGTCCTCCTCGGTGAAGGCTCCGGTCGCCAGGAGCCGGACGGAGCCCTCGTCGAGCGCGATCGGCCGGGCGCACGCGGCGTACACCGGGTTCTCCTCGACGATCCTCAGCAGTCGCGAACCCCGGCCGGGGGGAGTGGTTTTGATCATCTCGTCGGCAGAGCGGATCAGCGGGTTGTCGCCCCGCAGGTACTCCTTGATCTCGGGCAGGTGGGCGCCGAGGGCGGGCAGGGCGGATGCCTGTTCGTCCGTCAGCCCCAGTGCCGGGCCGAGGTGTTGGTTGATGTCGGCGTCGACGGCGATGACGGGCCGGCCTGCGGCGGCCAGGTGGCGGATGAACAGCGCGGACAGCGTGGTCTTGCCGCTGCCGCCCTTGCCGACGAAGGCGATCTTCATCTGGGACTCCGGCTCTCACTGCGGCGGTCGGTGCCGCCGAAGGATGTTGGAAATCGTTATCGTCACCGATAGTCGTCATGCTAGCGGGGGTTTGGCGTGCGGCACATGAGGGAACTGCGGATTGCCTCGATCGGGTGATGCCGGGGTTGCTGTGAGGGGGGTGAAGGGTGGGTCACTACCCTCGGGTGGGTGAGCACTGGAACTGATCCCCTCGCCTCGCTGGCCTATCTGCCCGGGGTGCCCGAGGCCGTCGCCGAGGTGCGCAAGTCCGTCGACCGCCTCTACGGCCACCGCGTGATGCGCCGGCGCGCCGCCGAGGTGACCTCCGAGGCGGCGCTCCGCGGCGCCCGGGCCTCCGCGGCCCTGGACGGCGCGGACTGGTCCCTCGAGGAGATCCGGCGCCGCACCGACTTCGGCGGTGACGAGCAGGCGCGCACCGTCGGCGGCGCGCTCCGGATCTCGGCCGACGCGGGTCAGCTGCTCGGCATCTGGCGGCATTCGCCGCTGCAGGTCCTGGCCAGGCTGCACCTCCTGGCGGTCGGTGACGCCGATCCTTCGGCCGGGCGGCCGCGCCGCACCGGCGAGGACGCCGCTCCGCTCTTCCCGATCGACCTGGCCGCCTCGGAGGGGCACGAGAAGCCGGCCGAGGGTGTACAGCTGCCGCCCGCGCCGGGTGCGGACGAGGCGGCCGCGCGCCTCGACCAGCTGGCGCAGCTGCTGGTGGCCCGGGCCGAAGGTGCCAAGAGCGCTACGCCCGCGCTGGTGGTGGCGGCGGTGGTGCACGGCGAGCTGCTCGCCCTGCGCCCCTTCGCGTCCCACAACGGGGTGATCGCGCGCGCCGCGCAGCGCATCGTCCTGATCTCCGAGGGCCTGGACCCGAAGGCGATCTGCCCCGCCGAGGTCGGGCTCGCCGAACTCGGCACCGATGCCTACCGGGATGCCCTGGGCGGATACCTGAGCGGCACCGGCGAGGGCATGGCCCGCTGGATCGGCCATTGCGGTGAGGCGCTGCGGCTCGGCGTACGGGAGAGCACCGCCGTCTGCGAGGCGATGCAGCGCGGCATGGTCTGACCGGCCCGCCGGCCGTGGACGCGAGCGCGCCGTGGACGCGGGCGCACAGATGCGGCGGCACCTGATCCTGCTCGGTGCCGCCGCTGGCACAGGTGCCGGGTTACCAAGCATGCACCGGAAGTGCCCATCAGGTGGGGATCTGGCCCGTTCACCTGGTGCGGCGGCCCGTCAGCGGGTCGGCTGCATGTGGGTGCCCAGCTATCTGTGCGCGGTCCGTGGGCCTGAACTGCGTTGTCGGAACGACCCCTTAGGGTCCTGACCGGGTCTCGCGGGCCGTAAGTCCTTTCTATCGCGGATCGCTGCAAAGCGGAACCCGAAACAAGAACTTTTTCCCGATTGTCCGATATGGCGCCAGGTGTCCGGGAGGCGGTCAGACCGCAGGTCGGCGCCGCTTCGCCGAGTACCAGAACAGGCCCGCGGTGATCGCGGCCGTGCCGAGCGCCACGGCGAGCAGGACGGGCCGACTGGGGGCGGAGAACTCCGGTAGCCGGCTGTGGAGTTCGACCGGTCGGTTGAACACCAGCACCGGCCACTCGCGGGCCGCGGCCTCCTTGCGCAGCGCCCGGTCCGGGTTCACCGCGGAGGGGTGCCCGACCGCCTCCAGGAGCGGGAGGTCGGTGGAGGAGTCGCTGTACGCGTAGCTGGCCGCGAGGTCGTAGCCCTGCTCCGCGGCGAGTTCGCGGATCGCCGCAGCCTTGTTCTCGGCGTAGGCGTAGTAGTCGATCTCGCCCGTGTAGCAGCCGTTCTCGACCTTGAGGCGCGTCGCGATCACATGGTCGGCCCCGAGCAGCCGGCCGATCGGCTCGACCACCTCCGAGCCGGAGCTGCTGACGATCACCACGTCGCGTCCGGCCGCGTGGTGCTGCTCGATCAGTGATGCGGCCTCGTCGTAGATGATCGGGTCGATCAGCTCGTGCAGGGTCTCCGAGACGATCTCGCGGACCTGCTGGACGTTCCAGCCGCGCGTCAACGCCGAGAGGTACTGGCGCATCTTCTCCATCTGGTCGTGGTCCGCGCCGCCGACCAGGAAGACGAACTGGGCGTAGGCGCTCTTCAGCACGGCCCGACGGTTGATCAGGCCGCCCTGGTAGAAGGGCCGGCTGAACGCCAGCGCGCTCGACTTGGCGATGATCGTCTTGTCCAGGTCGAAGAACGCGGCAGTGCGCGGCGCGCCGTACGCTCGAAGTGGAGCGGGCCGGTCGGCGTCCTCGGCTCCGGCGTCGTCCTCGGCTTCGGCGGCCGTCGGGTCCGCCTCGTCGGCCGGGTCGTTCGGCCGCTCGGCGGGTCCGGTCGGGGCTGCGCCCGGGGTGGCGGCGCGTGCGGAGTCGGGACCGCGGTCGACGGCGTCGGCGTTCTCGGTGGTGTCCACGGGACCGAGGATAGAGGGCGCGGCAAAACCCCCCGCCATTCGGCGTACTGGGTGGCGCGCGGGTTTGTGTTTCTGGCCGCTCGGGTACACCATGGAAGTCACGGATCGTTCGCGACCGTGCTAACCCGGTCCGGCTCCTCCCCCCCGAGTCGGGCCGTGGATAGACGACCCCCGCTCTCCCCCCCGGCGGGGGTCGTCGCACGTCCGGGCCCGTTTCCAGGGCCAGTTGACACGCCCGGTGGCCGTCCGGAACGGCTCGGTGACCACAGCTCCCGGCCGGCTTCCCCGCGTGCACCGCGAGTGCCATTCTGTCACTCAGGGTAATCGATTGATCGGAAATCGCGATCCCCTTCCGGCGTGCTCGTGCTTCTCACGCGTCAATTCCGTGATGTATTGCCCCCCGGGCGAGTGAAGAAAGTTATCCACAGCCCCGAGTTCTCCACAGGGAATCGGCCGAGCAGCGGCGGAGCACCTCCGGACGGCCACTGTGGTCCCCGGGCCACCGACCGTCCGGCCGACCGGGCGGGGCGGCGGGCCCGTGAATCGACGCGTGCCGCGTTCTGTGTGCCGCACCGATTCGGACCACTCGGACACCGCCCGGACCACCGGGCACCGCCCATGGGGGAGACCGCCATGTCGACACCCACCACCGATTCCCACCCGACGGACCACCCGGCGCCGGCCGGCCCGCTGATCGTCACCGCGGACGACGCCCTCGCCGACCACCTGACCCGGATCTGCGCCGCCGCCGGGGCGGAGCCGCACGTCGTCCGGACGGAACCGACACGCGCACGCTGGGAGAGCGCACCGCTCGTCCTCGTCGGCGACGACCTCGCCGAACGGTGCAACGGTCTCCCCCGGCGCTCCGGAGTCCTCCTGCTCGGGCTGGACCTCGACGACGGCAGCGTCTGGGTACGGGCCGTCCGGCTCGGCGCCGAGCACGTCCTGTTCCTGCCGGACGCCCAGGCCTGGCTGCTCGACCGGATCGCCGACGCGGCCGAGGGCGTCGGGCCGCCCGCACTCACCGTCGGGGTGCTCGGCGGCAGGGGAGGCGCGGGCGCCTCGACACTCGCCTGCGCCCTCGCCGTGACCGCGGCACGGAACGGGCACCGCACCATGCTGGTCGATGCGGACCCGCTCGGCGGCGGGCTCGACGTCCTGCTCGGCGGTGAGACCGCCGAGGGGCTCCGCTGGCCCGACCTGGCCGGTTCCCGAGGCAGGGTCAGCGGAGCCGAACTGGCGAAGGCGCTGCCGGAGCTCCAGGGCCTCAGCGCGCTCTCCTGGGACCGCAGCGACTGCCTGACCATCCCGCCCGAGGCCATGCGCAGCGTTCTTGCCGCGGCCAGGCGCCGCGGCGGGCTGGTCGTCGTCGACCTGCCCCGGCACCTCGACCCCGCAGCGGCCCAGGCCCTCGAACAGATCGACACCGGGTTGCTCGTGGTGCCCGCCGAGCTGCGGGCCCTGGCGGCCGCCGACCGGGTGGCCGCAGCAGCCCGGATGCGGCTGGCCGACCTGCGGGCGGTGATCCGTGTCCCCGGTCCGGTGGGCCTCCCCGCCGCCGAGATCGCCGGGAATCTCCGGCTCGCCTTCGCCGGCGAGCTTCCGCCGGAGCCCGGCATCGGCCTCGACGTCGAACGGGGCATGCCGCCCGGCCTGCGCGAGCGGGGGCCGCTGGCCCGCTTCTGCAGCGGCTTCCTGCACGAGGTCATGCCGCCGGTGGCGGCCGCAGGCGGAGGTGCACTGTGACGGACCGTCTGCCGCGGCGGCGGCCCTCGGACGCCCTCCGGAACGAACCCGGGGAGATCCGCCGCCCGATCGGTGCCGGGTTCCGATTCGGCGCCCGGGGCGCCGTCCGACCGGCACCCGAGTCCGGGCACGGCGGCCACGGCAGGCGCCGTGCCCTCGTCGGAGGCATCGGTACCGCCGTACACGGCGCGGCCGACGGCGGAGGTGCCGGGCCCGGCGCCCTGGTCGACGCCGTACGCCTCCACCTCGCCGAATCCGGCGCGCTGCCGACCACCGGATCGGTGGCAGCCGCGCTGCGCGCCAACCGCCCCACCCTGGGCGGCGGCGACGTGCTCGACACGGTGCGCGCCATCCAGGCGGAACTCGTCGGGGCGGGCCCGCTCCACGAACTCCTCGACCGCCCCGATGTCACCGACGTCCTCGTCAACGGGCCTGACGAGGTGTGGATCGACTGCGGAAGCGGGCTCCGGCAGGTTCCCGAGGTCCGCTTCCCGGACGGGGAAGCCGTCCGGAGACTGGCCCACCGGCTGGCGACGGCAGCCGGACGCCGCCTCGACGACGCCATGCCCTGGGTCGACGCCCGCCTCCCGGACGGCACCCGACTGCACGCCGTGCTGCCGCCCATCGCCGCCGGCGGCTGCACCCACATCTCGCTGCGGATCTGCCGCGCCCGCCCGTTCACCCTGGACGAGCTCGCCGCCGGCGGAACGCTCAGCGGGGCCGGCGCCGACCTGCTCCGCGGTGTGCTGCGGGCCCGCCTCTCACTGCTGATCAGCGGCGGCACGGGCTCCGGAAAGACCACTCTGCTGGCAGCCCTGCTCGGCCTCGTCGGGCCGGAGGAACGCATCGTCATCGCCGAGGACTCGGCGGAGCTGCGGCCCGACCACGCCCACGTGGTACGCCTGCAGAGCCGACCCCCGAACCAGGAAGGGCTCGGCGAGCTGACCCTGCGGGACCTCGTCCGACAGGCGCTGCGCATGCGGCCCGACCGGCTCGTCGTCGGGGAGGTCCGCGGAGCCGAGGTCGTCGACCTGCTGGCGGCCCTGAACACCGGCCACGACGGCGGCTTCGGCACCGTCCACGCCAATGCGGCCGCCGACGTCCCGGCCCGCCTCGAAGCACTCGGATCGCTCGCCGGGCTGGACCGGCTCTCGCTCCACAGCCAACTGCGTGCCGCCGTCGACCTGGTCGTCCACCTCGCCCGCGACCCCGCGACCGGGCAGCGGCGGGTCACCGAACTGCACACCGTCGAGGGTGACCCGCGTGGCCTGGCGATCACCCGCCCCGCCGTGCTGTTCAGGTCCGGCGGCCGCTGCGACACAGGCCCGGGCTGGGCCGGCCTGCAGCGCGCCTGCGCCGAGCGCGGCGTGGCCCTCCCCGGGAGGCCGGAATGACGCTCCGCCAGTTGGAAGGGCTGTGGATGCTGGCGCTCTGCGGTGTCGCAGGGCTGGCCTGGTGGCTGCTGGAATCGGCCGTGACCAGAGCCGGGCACCGCCCCGAGCGCGCTGCGGAACGTCCTGCGGACCGCACGCCGGAGCGCACCTCGCGGAGGCCGCGATGAACTGGCCGCAGGTACAGGCTGCAGCAGCGTGCGGCGGCCTGCTGGCCGGCCTGGCGCTCGGCCGCTGCCACCGAGTGCGCGGCACCACCCGCGTCCACCGGGTGCTCGGCCACCCGCCGAGGGGAGATGCGGCCGCAGTCCTCAGGAACGCGCTTGCCGCGGTACGCCGCGCTGCAGGGCCGGACACCGTACTGCGGCGCCTTCTGGTGCCCGAGCTGGCACTGCTGCCCGTCGGGCTCGCGGCCGGCCGGTCGGTCCATTCGGTGGTGCCCGTCCTTGCCGCTGCGGCCGGAGTCGTCCCGCTGCGCCGGTGGCGCCGTCGGCGCCGTACGGCCGGCGAGGCCGGTCGCCGCGCCGCCGCCGTGATCGAACTGTGTGCCGGCCTGGTCGGCGAGTTGCGCAGCGGAGCCACACCGGAGCAGGCCCTGCAGGCCGTCGTCGCCCGGAGCCGCGCGCTCCGCCGGGACCTCGGCGCCGAGGCGGCCGCACGGCTCGCGGCGGCCCGCTACGGGGCCGACGTGCCGGCCGCCTTCCGCCTGGTTGCCGAACAACCCGGCGGTGGGGGTGCAGCAGCCGTCGCCGCCTGCTGGCAGGTGAGCTGCGACAGCGGCACCGGACTGGTGGTCGGACTAGACCAGTTGGCCGACGCCCTGCGGGCCGAGCGGGCCCTGTCCGAGGAGGTCGCCGGCGAGCTGGCCGGATCGCGGACGACCATTGCGCTGCTGGCCGTTCTCCCGGCTTTCGGGTTGCTGCTCGGTGCCGCGCTCGGCGCGCATCCCCTGGCGATGCTGCTGCACACACCCGCCGGGCTTGCCTGCTTCACCGTCGGCGGGCTGCTGGAGGCAGCCGGCCTGATGTGGACGGCGAGGATCGTCCGGGCGGCCGAGGACAGGCCCGAGCACCGTCCGCCGGTGCCGGTGCCGGTGCCGGTGCCGGTGCATTCCTGCGGGCTGCGCCGCCGCCGGGGCGACCGCGAGGAGCCGATCGCAGAGGCGCGGCATCCGGCCCGCACCCCGCGGTCGGAGGTGGCGACATGATCGCCGTGCTGGCGGCAGTGCCGGTTGCTGCTCTCCTGCTCGTGGCACTGCCTGCCGCAACCGCCCGGCGGGAGGTACGGCGGCGCACGCAGCGGTGCCTGCCGCACCGACCGCCGCCCGGCCGGTCCCGGTCGCCGTACGCCCGGCCGTCGCCCGGCCCGCACGCTCGTGGGCCGCACCGACGGCGAGTACCCCGGCCGACCCGGCGCCGCCCACGGCGGTGCCTGCCCGCCCGGGCCTGGCTCGGCCCAGTGGCAGTCGCCCTTGCCACTGCGGCGGTGATGGGCGGCTCAGCAGGGCTGGTGGCCGGGGCGCTTGTCGGTGCCGCGGCCTACCGGTGGCTGCCGCGACCGGCCGGCGCTGCCGAACGGCGGGCCGCGCTCGAGGAGGAGCGCCTGCTGCGACAACTACCGCTCGCCGCAGAACTGCTGGCGGCCTGTCTGGGATCGTCGTCCGCCCCCGGCCGGGCGGCCGCCGCGGTGGCCGCCGGGATCGACCCGCCGATGCGGGACCGGCTCGGCGCGGCCGCCGCGCAGCTCTCCCTCGGCGCTCCGCCGGAGCTCTGCTGGGAACGCCTCGGGGCGGACAGCCCCGCGCTGGCCCCGCTGGCGCGCTGCCTCGTCCGAACCAGCCTGAGCGGGGCGCCGCCGGCCGCCGCACTGAGCGGGCTGGCCCAGGCGCAGCGGGCGGCGGCCGCGCGTGCCGCGCACGCCAGGGTGCGCCGGGCCGGCGTCCTGGCGACGGCCCCGCTCGGGCTGTGCTTCCTCCCGGCATTCGTCCTGATCGGGGTGGTGCCCGTGGTCATGGGCCTCGCCTCCCTGTACGCCCAGCGGATCTGATCACTCACCACATCGGGAGGGGCCCGTCTCCGCCCGAGCTGTGTCCGAACCCGAAAACCCCATGGAGTCCGACATGTGCCTGCCCGTTCTCCGCACTACCCCCAGCTCGTCCGCGTCCGCCGCGTCCGCCGCGTCCGACCAGCCGGCCTCGGCCGGTGCATCCGGCACCGGTGATACCGGCATCCGTCCGGCGCTGCTCCCGACCCGCCTTCCGGCCGCCGTCGCGACGGCCCGCCGAACGTTCGGGTTGCGCCGTCTTGCCGCCGTGCGCCGACGCCTCGCCCGAGAGCTCGCCGACCGGGTGCGCAGGGCCGCCGTCGGGCCGCCGGACGCCGGCATGACGACGGCCGAGTACGCGATCGGTACGGTCGCCGCCTGCGCGTTTGCGGCGATCCTCTACCGCGTGGTCACCAGCGGGGCGGTCTCCGGGGCGCTCGGCGAAATCCTCGATCGGGCTCTCCATGCGGTCTGAGCGACGCCGCCGCACTGCCCGCCCGCCGGACGCGGGCATGGCCACCGCGGAAACGGCGGTGGCGCTGCCGGCCATGGTGGTGCTCGCGGCGATGCTTGTCTGGGCCGTCCTCGCCACGGCCGGCGAGGTCCGCTGTGTGGACGCCGCACGGGTGGGCGCCCGTGCGGCGGCCCGCGGCGACACCGACGCCGAAGCCTTGGCCCGTGCGGCTGCACCGCCGGGAGCCCGCGTCGAGGTGGCACAGGGCACCGAGACGGTCCGGGTCACGGTCGAGGTACCACTCCCTGCCCCCGGCAAGCTTGGAGCAGCGGTGGCTGTTCGCCTGAGAGCCTCTGCAGTGGCCGCCCGCGAGGACGTGGCCGGTCTTGAGGAGAGCGGGGCGCCGTGGCCCTCGTGAGCCGGTGGATGCGCCGCCACCGCCTCCGCCGCGCGGCGGAGGCGAGGAGATCGACCACGGCAGCCACGGGAACGGTTGTCGGGAGGGACAGCGGATCGGCCACCGTGTGGCTGCTCTCGCTCGGCATGCTGGGCTGTGCGGTCTTCGCGGCCGCCGTCGCGGTGGGCGCCGCCGTGGCTGCGCGGCACCGCGCCGAGTCCGCCGCCGATCTCGCAGCCCTCGTCGCAGCGGAACGCCTGCTGATCGACGCCGACGGCGGCTGCGGCCGGGCGGGGCTGATTGCGGGGGAGAACCACGCAGCATTGGTCGCCTGTACGCCCCGACCGGACGAGGACGCCGTCGAGGTGGTCGTCGAAGTGGCGACAGGTCACCTTCCGCTGCCGGTCGGCCCGGCGCGCGCCAGGGCCCGCGCCGGCCCGGTCTGGGCAGAGGGCGATGACTCGGGCGGGAACTCGGGTCAGGACTCGGTCCCGGACCCGGGCAGGGCGGACGACCTGGCCGCACGGACGGGCGGCGGCGCGGCGGACCGCCCGGCAGGGCCGCCCCTACTCCGGCGACGCCCGGTGCCGCCCGTCCTCGGCCTGGGCCTCGGCAGCCGCCTCGGGCGGAGCGCCGCCGACCAGTCCACCGCCGACCAGTCCACCGTCGGCCGGAGTGCCGTCCACCGGAGCCCCGGCGAGCAGCACGTCCAACAGCCGGACGGCGGCCGCCTTGTCCAACGGGTCGTTGCCGTTGCCGCACTTGGGGGACTGCACGCACGAGGGGCAGCCGCGCTCGCACTCGCAGGCGGCGATGGCATCCCGGGTGGCGGTGAGCCACTGCACGGCCCGGCGGAAGCCCCGTTCCGCGAAGCCCGCACCGCCCGGGTGGCCGTCGTACACGAAGACGGTGGGCAGGCCGGTGTCGGGGTGCAGCGGCACCGATACGCCGCCGATGTCCCACCGGTCGCAGGTCGCGAACAGCGGCAGCAGGCCGATCGAGGCATGCTCCGCGGCGTGCGCGGCACCGGGCAACCGGTCGAACGGGATCTCCGCGTCGAACAGCTGGTCCTCCGTCACCGACCACCACACGGCACGGGTGCGCAGCGTCCGCGGCGGCAGGTCGAGCTTGGTCTCACCGAGCACCTCGCCCGTGGAGATGCGCTTGCGCAGGAAGCCGACCACCTGGTTGACCACCTCGACCGAGCCGAAGCTCAGCCGGGCCTCGCCCCACTCCTGCGAGGTGTCCGTCGAGAGCACGGAGACGGAGGTGATGTCGCGGGCAGCCGTGGTGTAGGGCGGGTCGGCCGCCTCGACCAGGGCGACCGAGGTCTCCAGGTCGAGGTCCTGCACCAGGTAGGTGCGGCCCTGGTGCAGGTGGACGGCGCCCGTGTGCACGGTGGTGTGGGCGGCGGCCGCGTCCACCGTCCCCAGCAGCCGCCCCGTGGAGGCCTCCACGATCTGGACGGGGTTGCCCCCGCTGCCGCGGAGGTCGACCCGGTCGGCGGCCCGCTCCCGGCGCGTCCAGTACCAGGAGCCGTCGCCGCGTCGGCGCAGCAGGCCTCGGCGTTCGAGGATCGCCAGCAGCTGCGGCGTGGACGGCCCGAAGAGCTCCGTGTCGGACTCGGTGATCGGGAGTTCCGCCGCCGCGGCGCACAGGTGCGGTGCCAGGACGTGCGGGTTGTCGGGGTCGAGCACGGTTGCCTCGACCGGGTTGGCGAAGAGCGCCTCGGGGTGGTGCACCAGATAGGTGTCCAGCGGGTCGTCCCGGGCGATCAGGACGGCGAGCGCGCCCTGTGCCTCCCGCCCGGCCCGGCCCGCCTGCTGCCAGAGCGAGGCGCGCGTGCCCGGGTAGCCGGCCATGAGGACGGCGTCCAGCCCGGAGACGTCGACACCGAGCTCCAGGGCCGAGGTGGAGGCGAGGCCGAGCAGCCGGCCGGAGTGCAGGTCGCGCTCCAGCTCCCGGCGCTCCTCGGCCAGGTACCCGCCGCGGTAGGCCGCGACCCGCCCGGCCAGCGGCTTGCCCAGCAGGGCCTGCGCCTGCAGGGCGACCAGCTCGGCCGCCCGTCGGGACCGGACGAAGGCGACCGTGCGCGTCCCGGACTCGACCAGGTCGGTGAGCAGGTAGCCGGTCTCGGCGGTCGCCGTCCGGCGGACGGGCGCCCCCTGCTCGCCGACGTACTCGGTGAGCGGCGGCTCCCAGAGCGCGAAGACCAGCGGCCCGCGCGGCGAGGCGTCCTCGGTGACGGCGACCGCCGGCAGGCCGGTCAGCCGTTCCGCGGTCACGCCGGGCTCCGCGGTGGTGGCCGAGGCGAGCAGGAAGGTCGGCTGCGCCCCGTACCGCGCGCAGAGTCGCCGCAGCCGCCGCAGCACCTGGGCGACGTGCGAGCCGAACACTCCGCGGTAGCTGTGGCACTCGTCGACGACCACGTACCGCAGCGCCTTGAGGAAGGAGGACCAGCGCGCGTGCCCCGGCAGGATGCCGCGGTGGAGCATGTCCGGGTTGGTGAGCACGTAGGACGCGTACTGGCGGACCCACTCGCGTTCCTCGGGCGGGGTGTCGCCGTCGTACATGGCCACGCGGACCCGTGGCGGGACGAGTTCGGCGGCCCGCCGCCGCTGGTCGGCCGCCAGCGCCTTGGTCGGGGCGAGGTACAGGGCGGTGGTGCCGCGGCCGTTGCGGGCCTCGGTGCCGTCGAGCAGGTCGCTCAGCACCGGGGCCAGGTACCCGAGGGACTTGCCCGAGGCGGTGCCGGTGGCGATCACCACGGTCCGCCCCGCCTTCGCCAACTCCATCGCCTCGGCCTGGTGGGCCCAGGGTTCGGCCACGCCGAGCCCGCGCGCGGCCTCCCGGATTTCCGGACGGATTCCTTCCGGCCAGGAGGAGTGGCGTGCGGGACGGGAGGGAAGATGCTCCGTATGGGTGAGGCGGTCCGACCGGCCCCGGTTGGTGGACAGGGTCTTGAGCAGAGCCTCGGGCGAGGTGTGACGGGGCGGCATGAAGACCCAGTGTGTCACCGGCGTGACGGAGAATCGCCGCAAGCCATCGTGCGGGCATGGTCACAGGTGGTTCAATGAGGCCGTGACGGCCGCACGGCCGAGGGACGCACGCCGAGCTGGTCAGGAGCGGCATGCCTCGCCCGGCCTGCGACCACGCGGTGGCGGCCGCCCGGCCGAGGATCGCAATGACGTAGCAAGGCAAGGTGCTGGAGGTTCCGTGGACCTGTCCCTGTCGACCCGTACGGTCGGCGATCGCACGGTCGTCGAAGTCGGCGGCGAGATCGATGTGTACACCGCCCCCAAGCTGCGTGAGCAGCTTGTCGAGCTCGTCAACGACGGCAACTACCACCTCGTCGTCGACATGGAGGGCGTGGACTTCCTCGACTCCACCGGACTCGGCGTGCTGGTGGGCGGGCTCAAGCGGGTCCGTGCACACGAGGGCTCGCTCCGCCTGGTCTGCAACCAGGAGCGCATTCTGAAGATCTTCCGGATCACCGGTCTGACCAAGGTCTTCCCGATCCACAACTCGGTGGACGACGCAGTCGCCTCCACCGACTGACCGTCTTTCCCGCACCGGCGGGGCCGTGCCGCGGCCCCGCCGGTCCGGCGGCGTCCGTCACGGGCGCCGCGCCGGGGCGCGTGAAGTGGCCCCGGCCGACCAGGGAGCAACCCCGGAGGGGGAGGAATGGCAACCGTCGAACTTCGATTCAGCGCGCTTCCCGAGCACGTGCGCACGGCCCGGCTGGTCGCCGCCGCCGTGGCCAGACGGGCCGGGGTCGACGAGTCGGTGCTCGACGAGGTCCGCCTCGCCGTCGGCGAGGCCTGCTCCCGCGCCGTCGGCCTGCACCAGCGCGGGGACGCCCACGGGGCGATCCGGGTCGCGCTGATCGAGCAGGAGAAGCGTTTCCTCATCGAGGTCGCGGACGAGGCCGGCGACAACGGCACCTCTTCCTCTGCGGCCGACGACAGCGCCGACCCGGGCGAGGACGCCCTCGGCCTGGCCGTGATCACCGGCCTCGTGGAGGACGTCGAGGTGAGCAACGGCGGCGAGGGCGGTCTGATCCGCATGAGCTGGCCGGTCTCCACCGCACCCGTCGCGGTCTGATCGTCCCGCTCGTCCCGCCCCCTGCGGCGCTACTGCTGTAGGCGTTCCCGGCGCACTCTTTCAGCCTGTTGCCTTCGGCCCGTTGCCGACGTTCCCTGCCATGGCCATGGGGCCGACGCGGCCGCTTCGGCGTGCCCCGACGCCTGCCCGCCACCGGCACCGGCGTTGACAAACTGTTGAAGGTGGCGGTTTCCTGCTCCCGGCGCGACCGGTTCGGTTCGAGAACGACGGGACGAGTGACACCCCCATGCGGATACGCATCCTCTGGCCGGCCGGGCAGGCGACGGCCGAACTCCGGGCGACGCCCACCGCCGAGAAGCTCTGGGCCGCACTGCCGATCGGCTCCACCGCCCGGACCTGGGGCGACGAGGTCTACTTCGACGCCGGCCTGAGCGTGCCGCGCGAGCCCGACGCGGCCCAGGTCGTCGAGCCCGGCACGGTGGCCTTCTGGACCGACGGGGGCAGCCTGGCGCTGCCGTTCGGCCCGACACCGATCTCCCGTGACGGCGAGTGCCGGCTGGCGAGTCCGTGCAATCTCCTGGGTGCGCTGGACGGCGACCCGGCCGTGCTGAGGTCCGTCCGCGACGGGGACGCGGTCCGGGTCGAGCGGGCGTAGCGCCGTCGGCCGCAGGGCGGGGAGCAGGGCTCCGCTCCGGTCCGTGTCTGCGGCCGGAGCGGGCGGCCGTGTAGGTTCGCAGATCGACGTCCGCGACCGAAAGGCACCCGGTGAACAAGCGACTGCTGACCGTCCCCGCGCTCGGCGCGCTGCTCGCGTTCGGCGCCGTCGCGTGCAGCGACGACAACACGAAGCAGCTCGACGGCTGGGCGAAGGGCGTCTGCGACGCCGCCCAGAGCCCGATCGCCCAGTCGCGCAGTGCGCTCGCCGACATAGCGAAGGTGACCCCGGGGGAGGCGCCGCTGGACCTCCAGAAGCGGCTCTCGGCCGACCTGGCCGCCCTCGCCAAGGCCAACCAGGGGCTGGCGGACGCCGTTGACAAGGCCGGTGCGCCCAAGTCCGACAACGGCGAGGCGGCCCGCACGGATGCGGTGAACGAGCTCCGCAAGGCGTCCCAGGGCTACGTCGACGCGCAGAAGAAGCTGGACGGCTTGGCCACCACCGATCAGGCGAGGTTCGCGGACGGGCTGCGCAGCGTCGGCGACCAGGTCCAGCAGCTCGCCCAGCTCTCCACCCAGGGGCTCAACCGCCTGCAGACCGGTGAGGCCGGTGACGCGATCAAGCGCCAGCCGGGGTGCAAGGCGAACGCCGCCCCGGCTCCCGAGCCGACCGACGCTCCGTCGGCGGGTGCGGGCCAGACCGGCTCCGGCCAGCCGGGTACGGCCCAGCCCGGCACGAAGTCGTCCGCGCCGTCCGGGGCCGCCTCCGGATCGCCCTCGGCGGGTGCGTCGGGTGCGGCGAAGTCGCCGTCCGCGGACGTGTCGGCGAGCGGGTCCGAAGCGGCCTCGCCGAGCGCCTCCGCGAACTGAGAACCTCCACCGACTGAGCACCCCCTCGAACCGGGCGCCTCCTCGACCCGGGCGCCTCCGCGAAATGAGCGGCGCACCGCCCGGTCGAACCGCCCGCGAGGCGGTCGGCGCGCGGGGCCGCTCCGCCGCGGTCGCGACCGTCGCGGGGTGCGGCCGCGCGACAATGGCGGGGTGACCAACAGCCCTACCCCCGATCCCGCCCGCCTCGCCCGGTTCCGCGAGGCGCTGCTCGCCGCCCAGTACACCGCGGACGGCTGCCTCGACCTGCTCGGTCCCACCGCCTACGCCGCCCTCGCGCGCAGCGAGACGGTGCCCGCCCTGCGGGCGACCCGGGGCGGCAGCCCGCTGGAGACCCTGGTGCGGCTCTTCCTGCTCCAGCAGCCGGTCACCCGGGCGGCCGCCGCTGCCGCCCTGCCGGTCGACGACTGCCTCGCCGACGGCTGGCTCGCCCAGGACGGCGACGAGGTGCGGGCGACGGTCGACGTGCGGCCGTACGCCAACGAGGTCGCCGGGCTGCCCAGTGCGGACGCCTGGGTGGTCTCCGACCTCGGCTGCGCGGTCGGCGGCGCCGGCGGCATCGGCGCCGGGGGCGAGTCCGGCGGTGTGCCGCGCCGCGACCTGGTGCTCGGTGTCGGCGGCGCATCGACCACGCTGGCCAACCTGGCGGTCCGCCGTCCGGTGCGCTCGGCCCTGGACCTCGGCACCGGCTCGGGCGTGCAGGCGCTGCACGCCGCACGGCACGCCCAGCACGTGACCGCCACCGACCTCAACCCCCGGGCCCTGGACTTCGCCCGGCTCACCCTGGCGCTCTCCGGTTTCGACAACACCGAGACGGTCGAGGGCAGCCTGTTCGAGCCGGTGGGGGAGCGCAGGTTCGACCTGATCGTCTCCAACCCGCCGTTCGTCATCTCGCCGGGCAGCCGGTTCGTCTACCGGGACGGCGGGATGGCCGGCGACGACCTGTGCCGGAGCATCGTCCGGGGTGCGGCGGCCCGGCTGGAGCCGGGCGGCTACTGTCAGCTCCTCGCGAACTGGCAGCACGTCAAGGGCGAGGACTGGCACGAGCGGCTGGCCGGCTGGGTGGCGGGCACCGGCCTGGACGCATGGGTCGTCCAGCGCCAGGTCCAGGACATCGCCGAGTACGCCGAGCTGTGGCTGCGCGACGGTGGCGACCACCTCGGCCGGGGCGCCGACTACCGCGCCCGCTACGGGGAGTGGCTGGACGCCTTCGAGACCGCGGGCGTCGAGGGCATCGGCTTCGGCTGGATCACCCTGCGGGCGGGCGGCGCGGCGGAGCCGACCGTGCGGATCGAGGAGTGGCCGCACCCGGTGGAGCAGCCGCTCGGCCCGCACATCGAGGAGTGGTTCGCCCGGCAGGACTTCCTGCGCGCGCACGACGACGCGGCGCTGCTGGCGGCCCGCTACGTGCTCGCCGACGAGGTGGTTCAGGAGCAGGTCGGTGCCCCGGGGGCGGAGGACCCGGAGCACGTGATCCTGCGTCACAACCGCGGCATGCGGCGGGCGACGAAGGTCGACACCGTCGGTGCGGGCTTCGTCGGCGCCTGCGACGGCAGTCTGGCTGCGGGCGACATCGTCGACGCCATCGCGCACCTGCTCGGGGAGGAACGGGTGGTGTTGCGGGACCGGGTGCCGGAGTCGCTGCGCCTGCTGACCGAGCAGGGCTTCGTTGCGCCAGTGGCTCCCTGACCGCCCACCATGCCCCGCAGCCGCAGCCGCAGCCGCAGCCGCAGCCGCAGCCGGCCCGGCAGGCCCTCACACGGGCCGACGCCGGGCCGGGCCGGGTCACGGGTGGAACAGCTCGCTGATCTTGGTGATGCGGCCGGCCGAGTCCACCGTGATGTCGTAGTTGCCGCCGAAGCACCCGTAGGGCTCGGGGACCTCGCGGTGGTGGGCGCAGTCCTCGGCGTGGGCGGCGAACTCCGCCAGGCCGACGGCCTTGGGGGCCATGGTGCTGCTCATGGCGAAGAGTTCGGCGGTCGCGCCGGGGGCGAAGGTGTGGGAGGTGGCGGCGCCGGTGGCCTCGTAGTAGCCGTCGTTCTCGACCTCGGGCCCGCAGACGAAGCGGGTCGCCGTGGCGGTGACCTTGCTCGCGGTGGCGGCCGTGACGTTGACGACCTTGTGGCCGGGCCGCTGGGCGGCCGTCGTGCAGTCGGCGGCCGGGGTGCCCTTGCCGCCCGGCTTGGCGGTGGTGCTGCGGGAGGCGGACGGCTTGGCCGTCGGGGTGGCGCTCCGGCTCGCCGTGGTGCCGGTGGCGGCCGCGCCGGACGGGCTGCTGCTCGCGGCCGGTGCCGCGGTGTCCGCACCGGCGGAGGCCTCCGGGTCGCAGGCGGTGAGCGCCAGCGTGGCGGCGCCGAGCAGGGCTGCGGTGGCGATGAGACGGCGTGCGGACATGGCGGTTCTCCCCCCGAGTGCGGCCGACGGGCTCCGGCCGGTGTGGTGTCGGCGCCGTACGGCCCGCGGTCCTGGTCCGCGGGGCGGCTGCGCCTGGTGTGCTGCTGGTACCGGTGTACCCGCTTCCGGAGGGGTGCGAGGCCTCCCGTAGCGGGGCTGTGACAGCGCGCGCGGACTCGTTACTGGAGGGGCGGCGCCGTGACAGTCCGTGCGGCTTCCGGGCGCCGGCGCAGACGGCCGGCGGGCCGTCGTTCACCTGTCCGTCCCCGGGACGTCTCCCTCCGTACGTCGAACGTCAGTCCGGGGTTGTCCGCAGACTGCCACGCTCCGTCCACAGGCCTGTGGACGGAGCGCGTGCAGGGGCGCGCGCGGCGGGCCGGGGGCCAGTCGCCAAGGGAGGGCGGGGACGGTGGAGACGCCGACGGCGGTCGCGGCAGGGACGGTTCTGACGCTCTTCGGCAGCGCACTGCTGCTCTGGTGCGCCGCAGAGTTGCGCCTTCGCCACCATCTGCGCCGCCACGGCATACCGGCGACGGCCCGCGTCGTCGCCGACGGCGACCCGTACGGCGAGCCCTACGGCGACACCTACGGCGAACTCGACAGCGCACCCCTCCTCTCGTACACGGCGCTGCCCTCGGTGGAGGTCGTCGCGGTGCGCGGCGCGGCCGAGGCCGGCCGGGCACGGCCGGTGCGGGCGGGCGAGACGGTGCTGGCGCGGCCGCGCGGGAGCACCCCGCTGCGCCGGCCCTCCCGCATGGTGCCGGGCGCGCTGGTGCAGGTCATGTACGACGCCCGGCGGCCCAGCCGGGTGGTCCTGGCCGGCAGCGAGGTGCTGCCGACGCTGGCGAGCGACGTGTTCTGGGCGCTGCTCGGCACCGGGGCGCTGGCCGGCGGGCTGAGCCTGTTCGCCTCCCTGCTGGCGCACTGACCGCTCCGGCCGCCGACCGTGTGCACCGACGTCGGCCGCCTCCGCTCCTGACCGCTGCCACCGCAGCTCGTCCACCGGCTTCCTCGCCCTGCCGCCGGGCTCGGCCGCATCGCTGCGCGGTCCTTCGCCCACAGCAGGTCCGGGCGCGTGAGTACCGGCCGAGATCCGTCCTGATCCGGCCTCGCCGCGGGCCGGCCACCCCCTCCGCGGGGCGCGCGGACCTCCCGTCGGGTTACCGTTCGAGTGGCGTCGGTCGGCCTTGCCGGTGAAAAAGCGGGAACCGTCCGTTTGACAAGGGTGGCCAGGGTACGGTCACACTCCGCTGGTGGGGTCGTCGCGCAGCGACAGCCCAGGACGGCGGTAAGGACGGGCGGAGCGCCTCCCCCGCCGCCCGCGCCGCCAGCAGAACGTAACGACCGGGAGAGAAGAGCGAAGGTGTCCCCGAGCAGCGAGACCGCGCACGGCAAGCGACTCGTCATTGTCGAGTCGCCGGCCAAGGCGAAGACGATCAAGGGCTACCTGGGCCCCGGCTACATCGTCGAGGCCAGCGTCGGGCACATCCGGGACCTGCCCGGCACGGCAGCCGAGGTACCGGACCGCTACACCGGCGAGGTCCGCCGGCTCGGTGTCGACGTCGACCACGACTTCGCCCCCATCTACGTGGTCAACCCCGACAAGAAGTCGCAGGTGACCAAGCTCAAGTCGCTGCTCGCGGAGTCCGACGAGCTCTACCTCGCCACCGATGAGGACCGCGAGGGCGAGGCGATCGCCTGGCACCTGCAGCAGGTGCTGAAGCCCAAGGTGCCGGTGCACCGCATGGTCTTCCACGAGATCACCAAGGACGCCATCCAGGAGGCGGTGCGCAATCCGCGCGACCTCAACCAGCGCCTGGTGGACGCCCAGGAGACCCGCCGCATCCTCGACCGCCTCTACGGCTACGAGGTCTCCCCGGTGCTGTGGAAGAAGGTCATGCCGAAGCTGTCGGCGGGCCGCGTGCAGTCCGTCGCCACCCGGCTGATCGTCGAGCGCGAGCGCGAGCGGATGGCGTTCCGCTCCGCCTCCTACTGGGACCTGGTGGGCACCTTCTCCACCGGCCGTACCGCGGCCGACGCCGCGAACCCGGAGAGCTTCGGCGCCCGGCTGGTCTCGGTCGACGGCAGGCGCATCGCCACCGGCCGCGACTTCGGCCCCGACGGGCGGCTGCGCGACGCCGCCCTGGCGGCCAACACGCTGCACCTCGACGAGCAGGCCGCCCGCGCGCTGGCCGCCGCCCTGGAGCAGAGCGCCTTCTCCGTCCGCAGCGTCGAGTCCAAGCCCTACCGCCGCTCACCGTACGCGCCGTTCCGCACCACCACCCTCCAGCAGGAGGCCAGCCGCAAGCTGGGCTTCGGTGCCAAGCGGACGATGCAGGTCGCGCAGAAGCTGTACGAGAACGGCTTCATCACCTACATGCGCACCGACTCGACGACGCTGTCGGAGACCGCGGTCGCCGCCGCCCGCGCCCAGGTCACCCAGCTGTACGGCGCCGACTACCTGCCGGACGCGCCGCGCGTCTACGCGAGCAAGGTGAAGAACGCGCAGGAGGCGCACGAGGCCATCCGCCCCTCCGGCGACCGCTTCCGCACCCCCGCCGAGACCGGCCTGTCGGGCGACGACTTCCGGCTGTACGAGCTGATCTGGATGCGCACCGTCGCCTCCCAGATGAAGGACGCGGTCGGCCAGTCGGTGACCGTCCGGGTCGGCGGCCGCTCCGCCGACGGCCGGGACGCCGAGTTCTCCGCCTCCGGCAAGATCATCACCTTCCACGGCTTCCTCAAGGCCTACGTGGAGGGCGCCGACGACCCCAACGCCGAGCTCGACGACCGCGAGCGCCGGCTGCCGCGCGTCGCCGAGGGCGACCCGCTGGCCGCCGACCGGCTCAACCCGGAGGGCCACGCGACCAAGCCCCCGGCGCGCTACACCGAGGCCTCGCTGGTCAAGGAGCTGGAGGACCGCGAGATCGGCCGCCCCTCCACCTACGCCTCGATCATCGACACGATCATCAACCGCAAGTACGTCTTCAAGAAGGGCACGGCACTCGTCCCGTCCTTCCTCTCCTTCGCCGTGGTGAACCTGCTGGAGAAGCACTTCGGCCGGCTCGTCGACTACGACTTCACCGCCAAGATGGAGGACGACCTCGACCGCATCGCGGCCGGCCAGGCCGAGTCCGTGCCGTGGCTGAAGCGCTTCTACTTCGGCGAGGGCGAGGGTGCGGCCGCCGGCAGCGCCGCGGAGGCCGGCAACGGCGACGGCGACCACCTCGGCGGCCTCAAGGAGCTCGTCACCGACCTCGGTGCGATCGACGCCCGGGAGATCAGCTCCTTCCCGCTGAGCGAGGAGATCACCCTGCGGGTCGGCCGCTACGGCCCGTACGTCGAGAAGGCCGCCGCCGTCGAGGGCGAGCAGGGCCAGCGCGCCGACGTCCCCGACGACCTGCCGCCGGACGAGCTCACCGTCGAGCTCGCCGAGGAACTGCTGGCCAAGCCCAGCGGCGAGCGGGTGCTCGGCACCGACCCGGAGAGCGGCCACCCGCTGGTCGCCAAGGACGGGCGCTACGGCCCGTACGTCACCGAGGTACTGCCCGAGGGCACCCCGAAGACCGGCAAGAACGCGGTCAAGCCGCGCACCGCCTCGCTCTTCAAGGCGATGTCGCTGGACACCGTCACCCTCGAGGACGCGCTGCTCCTGCTCTCGCTGCCCCGGGTGGTCGGCACCGACCCCGACGGCAACGAGATCACCGCGCAGAACGGCCGCTACGGCCCGTACCTCAAGCGGGGCACCGACTCCCGGTCGCTGACCAGCGAGGACCAGCTGCTCACCATCACGCTCGACGAGGCGCTGGCCATCTACGCCCAGCCCAAGCAGCGCGGGCGCGCGGCCGCCGCCGCCCCGCTCAAGGAGCTCGGCACCGACCCGGTCAGCGAGCGCCCGGTGGTCGTCAAGGACGGCCGCTTCGGCCCGTACGTCACCGACGGCGAGACCAATGCGACGCTCCGCAAGGACGACGAGGTCGAGACGATCACGCCGGAGCGCGGCTACGAGCTGCTCGCCGAGAAGCGCGCCCGCGGCCCGGTGAAGAAGGCGGCCAAGAAGGCGCCCGCGAAGAAGACGACGGCCAAGAAGACGGTGGCGAAGAAGACCACCGCCAAGAAGACCGTCGCCAAGGCCACCGCCTCGAAGACGGCCGCGGCCAGGACCACCGCGGCGAAGAAGACGACCGCGAAGAAGACGGTCGCCGAGAAGGCCGCCGCGCCGACGCCCGAAGAGGGCTGAGCCGGACGCGCCGACGGGCCCGCACCCACCGGGTGCGGGCCCGTCGGCGCGTCACATGCGTCACAACCGTGTCATGACCGCCTTCCGGAACCCCTTCTCCCCGTTGGGCCCTAGCGCCCGACCGCTACGCTGACCGTATGACGAGTGAGGAGCAGACCACCGGTTCCAGCACCGCCCCGCCCGACCGCCCCGCGGTCTCGCCGGCCGGGACACCCGGTGAACGGGTCCGGGCCCTGCTCAGGCTCCGCCCCTACCGCAGGCTGTGGACCGCCCAGCTGGTCGGCGGCACCGCGGACCGCCTGGCCCTGCTGGTCCTCGTCCCGCTGACGGTGGTCGGCGCGGTGCTCGGCGGCCAGTTCGGCGACGGGTACCGGGCGTGGGCGCTCGCCGTCGCCGCGGTCTTCACCGCCCGGATGCTCGCCACCGTGCTGTTCGGGGCGGCCCTGCTCGGCCCGGTGCACACCCTGGTCGGCGAGAAGCTGGACCGCCGCTGGGCCCTGTTCGGCTCCGACGTGCTCCGCGCCCTGCTGATCGGCATCGCCCCCTGGTGGACGACCTGGACGCCCGGTGCCGCGACCTGGGTGCTGCTCGGCACCGTCTTCGCGACCGGCGCCGCCGAACGCGTCTGGGCGATCGCCAAGGCTGCAGCCGTCCCCGGCCTGCTGCCCTCCGCCGACCCGTACGCGCCGGCCGACCGGCAGAAGCCCTCCCAGGCCTCGCTGGACGCCGTCCGCACCCTGGACGACCGCACCGGCTGGGGCACCGTGCCGCTCGCGGCCACCGCGCTGGTCGTCCTCACCCTGCTCAACAACGTCATCGCCGCGCTCGGCTCGGACTGGCTGAGGGCCCATCAGGTGACCTGCGCCGCGGTCGGCGCCGCGCTGCTGTTCGCCGCCTCCGCCGTCCTGGTCTTCCTCCAGGAACTGCCCGTCGTCCCCGCCGCCGCCCCGCACTCCCCGCTGCAGGGCCTGCGCGCGCCGGTCGACGCGACCCCCGGCAAGGCGCTCAGCAAGGGCCGCACCGGCTCCGCCCCGTACTTCACCTTCGCCGTCGCCGCCGCCTACGCCTCCATGGCCGGTGTCGCCTCGCTCGGTCTGCTGACCGCGCTGGAGCACCGGGCCGGGCCGATCGGCTACGGCCTGGTCGTCCTCGCCGCGACCCTCGCCCCGGCCGCCGGCGTCCGGCTCACCCGGGCCACTCTCCCCGCCCTCTCCCGCCGCCGGCTCCTCGCGCTCGCCCTGCTCGTCCAGGGCGTCGCGCTGATCCTCGCCGGCCTGGTGCTGGACTTCGTCCTCGTGCTGCTGCTGACCGTGCTGGCCGGCGTCGCCGCCGGGCTCACCGTCTCGGTCGGCCGCGCCCTGCTCGCGCAGGAGGTCGAGGAGACCCGGCTGCCCAAGGTCACCGAGCACCTGTACGCGGTGCTGCGGGCCGTGGTCGGCAGCGCGCTGATCGCCGTCCCGCTGATCGCCGCCGCCTACGGCGAGGTCACCCTGGGCCGGGTCGAGCCCGGCAGCTTCACCTTCATCCACGACGGCGCCGCACTCGCCGTGTCCACGGCCGGCCTGCTCACCCTGGTGCTGGCCGCGGTCGTCCTGCTGCGCACCGACGACCGCCGCGGTGTGACGCCGTTCAGCAAGGACTTCGTGAGGGCGCTGCGCGGCGGCGCCGAGCCCGCCCCGCACCGCGTCGCAGGCACCGGCTTCTTCATCGCCCTGGAGGGCGGCGACGGCGCCGGCAAGTCCACCCAGGCCCAGGCGCTGGCCGAGTGGATCCGCGCCAAGGGCCACGAGGTGGTGCTCACCCGCGAGCCCGGCGGCAGCCCGGTCGGCCAGCGGCTCCGCGGCCTGGTGCTGGACGTCGGCAACACCGGCCTGTCCCACCGCGCCGAGGCGCTGATCTACGCCGCCGACCGCGCCGAGCACGTCGAGAACGTCATCCGGCCCGCGCTGGCCCGCGGCGCCGTGGTGATCACCGACCGCTACATGGACTCCTCCATCGCCTACCAGGGCGCCGGCCGCGACCTGGCCGCGACCGAGATCGCCCGGATCTCGCGCTGGGCGACCGGCGGCCTCCTGCCCGACCTCACCGTGGTGCTGGACGTCGACCCGGCCGCCGCCCGGGAGCGCTTCACCGAGGCCCTGGACCGGCTGGAGTCCGAGCCGACCGAGTTCCACGCCCGGGTCCGGTCCGGCTTCCTGGCCCTCGCCGCCGCCGACCCGGCCCGCTACCTGGTCGTCGACGCCGCCCAGCAGCCCGCCCAGGTGACCACCGCGATCCGCCACCGGCTCGACCGCGAGCTGCCGCTCTCCGAGCAGGAGAAGGCCGCCCGCGCCGAGCAGGAGCGGCTCGCCCGGGAGGCCGCCGAGCGCCGCGCCGCCGAGGAGGCCCGGCTCAAGGCCGAGGCCGAGGAGGCCGAGCGCAAGCGCCAGGCCCTGCTGGAGGAACTGCGCGCCGAGCAGGCCGAGAAGGAGCGCCTCGCCAAGCTGGAGGCCGAGCGGATCGCCGCCGAGGAGGCCCGCAAGGCCGCCGAGGAGGCCCGGCTCCGGGCCGAGGCGGACGCGAAGGAGCGTGCCGAGCAGGAGGCCAAGGCCCGTGCCGCGGAGGAGGCCCGGCTGAAGGCCGAGGCCGCCGAGCGCGAGCGCCGGGAGGCGGAGGCCGCGGCCCAGGCCGAGATCCAGCGCCAGCGCGAACTGCAGCGCGCCGAGCAGCGCCGCCGCGCCGAGGAGGCCCTGCAGCGCGCCGAGGAGGCCCGGCTGCAGGCCGAGGCGGAGGCCGCCGCGGCCGCCACCGCTTCCGCGGCCGCGGCGACCGCGGAGCTGCCGCAGGTCGCGCCGGCGACCGACGGGGAGACCACCAAGGAGATCTCCGAGCGGGAGCGCCGGGACGCGGTGCGCGAGGCCGGGGACGCCGACTCGACGGCCGTCCTGCCCACCGTTCCTGCGGCGGACGAGACGGCGGTGCTGCCGAAGGCCGAGCCGGCCGACTTCAGCAAGCCGCCGCTGGCGGACGAGACCGCCGTGCTCCCGAAGGCCGAGCCCGCCGAGTTCACCAAGCGGCCGCTCGGCGACGAGACCGCCGTGCTGCCGAAGGCGGACGACACCGCCGTGCTGCCCAAGGCGGACGAGACGGCGGTGCTGCCCAAGGCGGAGCCGACTGACTTCACCAAGCCGCCGCTGGCCGACGAGACCGCGGTGCTGCCCGGGGCCGAGGAACCGTCCGGGGCCGACCGTGTGCCGCCGGGCCTCTGGCGGGAGGAGCCGTCCGCCGAGACGACCCGCGAGCTGACCCCGGTCGACCGCCCGCGGCCGTCCTGGGCGGAGGAGACTCCGCTGGACGACCTGCCGAGCCTGACCGACAGCCTGCTGGGCTCCCGCGACGAGTGGGCGCGCTGGGAGACCGAGGAGGACGAGGGCGGCGCAGACGAAGGCCCGGACCGTGGCCCCCGCTGGGGCCGGCGCCGCCGCCGGGACTGACCCGCCGGACCGACCCGCCGGACCGACCCGCCGGACCGACCCGCCGGGCAGTCCGTCCCGGGCCGGATCCGTTCGACGTCGAACGATCCTTGTCCTGACGGTCCGGCAGTCGGTGCAGCGGGAGCTGGCGCCACGAAGGGGCGCCGCGGTCTGAAAGACTGCGGTGCCCCTTCCGCCGTATGCAGCCCCGAGGAAAGCCCGTTCCCGTGACCGTCGCCGCTGCCGTCCCGTCCGCCGCCGCCAACGAGGCCGCCGCTCCGGGAGCGGCCCCGATACCGGGTGGCGGCCGGCTGCTGGTCCTGGACGGGCTGCGCTTCGTCGCCGTGCTGCTGGTCGTCGTCTACCACTACGTGGCGTTCGGCTCCGACTGGGGCCGACCGCGTGCCGAGCTGTTCCCCGTCCTGTACCGGCCCGCCGCGTACGGCTGGATGGGGGTGCAGCTGTTCTTCCTGATCAGCGGCTTCGTGATCTGCCTCAGCTGCTGGGGCCGGTCGGTCGGCGACTTCCTGAGCTCGCGGGTGGTACGGCTGTTCCCCGCGTACTGGTTCGGGGTGCTGCTCACCACGGCCGTGGTCGCCGCCGTGCCCGGCGGCACGCACCCGCGGGCGATGCGGGACGTGCTGACCAACCTGACGATGATGGAGTACCCGTTCGGTGCGCCGTACGTCGACGGCGTGTACTGGAGCCTCTGGGTCGAGGGCCGGTTCTACCTGATCTTCGCGGTGGTGGTGGCGCTGGGCCTCACCTACCGTCGGGTGCTCGCCTTCTGCCTGCTGTGGTCGGCGGCCGGGGTGCTCGCCATGGCCGCGCCGGGGGAGCAGCTGCTGCAGGTGCTGGCCATGCCCGAGTACTGCTGGTTCTTCATCGGCGGTCTGGCCTTCTACCTGATCCGGCGGTTCGGCCCGGACCTGCTGCTCTGGCTGCTGGTCGGCTTCACCTTCCTCGCGGGCTGCCGGGCCGTCCTGCCCACCTACCGGTTCGTCGCGGCGCAGGCCGGTTACCCGGTGCCCGAGTGGGGCGTCGTGGCGCTGCTCGCGGTGTTCTACCTGCTGATGGCCGGCGTCGCCCTCGACTGGTTCCGCGCGGTGGACTGGCGCTGGCTCGCCACCGCCGGCGCGGTCACCTACCCGCTGTACCTGCTGCACGAGTACATCGGCTGGGAGGTGATCAGCACCCTCGGCGCGCGGGTGGACCCCTGGCTGCTGGTCGGCGCCCTGCTCGCCGTGATGACCGGCGCCTCCTGGCTGGTGCACCGCTACGTGGAACGGCCCGCCGCCCGCTGGCTCAAGCCGCGGCTCCGGGCCTCCTTCGCCAAGGTCCGCGGGGTGCCGCTGCCCGCCCAGTGCTCCGGCCCCGGCTCGGGCTCCGGGGTACGCACCGGGGCCGCCGGCACGGCGCGTGCGCCGGAGGCCGGGGCGGTCCGCGAACCGGTGGCCGGCCGCGGTGTCGGCAACGGGCGTTAGGCTCGAAGCGGACCCCGGCGGGCAGGCGGTGGGGCGGACGGTGGCCACGGCAGGGAGTGCGGCGTGAGCGTGTGGGACGATCTGGTCGGCCAGGATCGGGTGGTCGAGCAGCTGTCCGCGGCCGCCCGCGCGGCGCGGGCCACCGTCGCGGCCGGACGGGCCGGCGGCACTGCGGCGGCCGAGCCCGGCGCCAACGCCTCGCTGATGACGCACGCCTGGCTGTTCACCGGCCCGCCCGGCGCCGGCCAGACCACCGCGGCCCGTGCCTTCGCCGCCGCCCTCCAGTGCACCAGCCCCGACCTCGAACTCGGCGGCACACCCGGCTGCGGCTTCTGCGAGGGCTGCCACACCGTGCTCTCCGGCAGCCACGCCGACGTGAAGTACGTTCGCACCGACGGCCTGTCCATCGGCGTCGGCGACATGCGCGACCTGGTGCTGCGCGCCGCCAGCTACCCGACCGGCGGCCGCTGGTCGGTGATCCTCGTCGACGCCGCGCACCGGCTCACCGAGGCCGCCGCCAACGCCCTCCTCAAGGGCGTCGAGGAGCCGTCGCCGCGCACCGTCTGGCTGCTGTGCGCACCCTCCGTCCAGGACGTGCTGCCGACCATCCGCTCGCGCTGCCGGCTGCTCGTGCTGCGCACCCCCACCGCCGAGGCGGTCGCCGACATGCTGGTCCGCCGGGACGGCGTCGAACCCGGCCCGGCCCGCTTCGCCGCCCTCGCCGGCCAGGGCGACATCGACCGCGCCCGCAGGCTCGCCGTCGACGAGCAGGCCCGGGCCCGCCGCGCCGAGGTGCTGCGCATCCCGCTGGAGGTCGCCGACGTCGGCGGCTGCCTGGCCGCCGCCCAGCGGCTGGTCGACACCGCGAAGGCCGACGCCGAGGCCCTCGCCGAGACCCGGGACGCCAAGGAGACCGAGGACCTGAAGGCCGCGTACGGCGCCGCCGAGGGCAGCCGGGCCCCGCGCGGCATGGCCGGAGCGGTCAAGGAGTTGGAGAAGCGGCAGAAGAGCCGCGCCACCAGGACGCGCCGCGAGACCCTGAACGTCGCCCTGCTCGACCTGCTCGGCTTCTACCGGGACGTCCTCGCCCTGCAGTTCGGCTCCACCGGCAGGCTCGCCAACGAGGACCAGCGCCAGGCCCTCGACCGGGTCGCCGCCGCCGGGCCCGCCGAGTCCACGCTCCGCCGGATCGAGGCCGTCCTCGCCTGCCGCAGGGCCCTGGACCGCAACGTCGACCCGTTGCTCGCCGTTGAGGCCATGACCCTCGCCCTCCGCGCGGGCTGAGCCACTCGGGGCAGCCGGGCGCCGTCAGGGGCGCGTGGCGGCACCTCCCGCCACGGGACGGCCTGTACGGCTGCCGGGTGACGGCGCGTCACCTCGCTCGTTCGAGTGAACGTCGGACGGCGCCCGCCCGGCTCCCGGCACCCCGGACGGCCCGTTGTGCACCCTGTGGACGGTCGGCCCGAAGCCGTGGTCCGGCGACCGTACTCCTCCCGAGGTGGTGCGCCCATGCCCCGTTCGCTCCTCGTCGTACCCCTGCTTGCGGCCGCCGTGGCCGCACTCCGGCTCGGCCGCTCCGCACTCGTCCGCTGGCGCGACGTGCGCGCGGCCCGGACGTACGGGCTCCCCGTCGAGCAACGGCCGCTGCTGCTGCGGGCCGCCGGGGCCGTGGTCTGCCTGGCGTGCACCGCCGCGCTGGCCGTCGCCGTGGTGCCGGGCCGCGTCCCCGGCGGGTGGGGCCGGCCGCAGGCCGTCCGCGCGGAGGCCGCCCCCTCGCCGGCCCGGGCCCCGGTCGCCGCCGCCCCGGCTGCAGCGGTGTCCGAGCCGCCGTCCTCCGCCTCCGCCCAGCCACTGCCGCCGGTGGTCACCGCCTTCACCCCGATCGGGCACCCCGCCGAGGGCGACCTGATGGAGGCCCAGGTCGCCGGACCGGACGGCCGGCCCCGCACGGTACGGGTCTGGCTGCCCTCCCAGTACCGCACCGACCAGCAGACCCGCTTCCCCGTGATCGTCCTGCACTCCGGCACCCCCCGGAAGACCGCCGACGCCGAACTGCCCGACGTCTTCGACGGCGTCGCCTCCGCCGTGAAGCTCGGCCGCGCCCGCCCGTTCGTCGTGGTGGCCCCCGAGGCCCCGAGCGGCACCGAGCACCCCTGCGACCTCGTGGCCGCCGCCCCGCAGGCCGTCGCCGACGACAACGCCCTGCGCTCCGTTGTCAACGGCGCCTTCCGTACCCTGCCCGCCGGGCCCGGTGGCTGGGGTGTGCTCGGCATCGAGTCCGGTGCGCCGTGCGCCGCCGCGGCCGGCCTCGCCCGGCCCGACCTGTACGGTGCCGCGGCCGCCGTCTCCGGCCGCTACGACACCGCCGCACTCGCCGAGACCGGCGCAGAGGCCCCGGTCGATGCGTCCGCCCGCCTGCTGCTGGCCGCCGCCAAGGCGGACGGTGCGGGGGTCGGCGCCGCCCGCGGACTCCAGGCCGCCCTGCACGGCGGCAAGGGCCCGGCCGCCCGCGCGGAGGTCAAGGTCTCCGACATCGTCCAGGACTACACCCACGAGCGGGAGCGCCTGCGGCTCGTCCGGGTCGCCGTGCAGTACCTCGCCGAGAGCCTTGCCAAGGCCGGCTGAACCGTTACGCCCGAGCCGACGGCCGGGCCGTGCGGCACCGCAGGACGCCCGGGGTGTCGGCGCAGCGGCGGCCAGGGCGCCGACCGATACCCTGGGGGCGGTCCGGCGATCACCCGCCGAGCCCGGGACCGGCCCGCGCACTGCCCCGCCGTTCCGTGCCGTGCCCGCCCGAGGGAGACCCACCATGCGAGCCATCCGGCGGACCGGACCCGCGACCGCCCTGCTCGCCGCCGTGGCCGCCTCGGCCCTGCTGCTGGCCGGCTGCACCTCCGCCGGCTCCCCGCCCCCCGGGACGGGCCCCACCGGCGCCCCCGCGAGCGGCTCCAGGACGGCCTCCGGCGCCGCCCCGCTGCAGCCGCTGCCCGAGCAGATGCCCGCCGCCCTCGCCCCGTACTACGCGCAGAAGCTCGCGTGGAAGTCCTGCGACGGCGAGTTCGAGTGCACCCAGTTCAAGGTCCCGCTCGACTACGCCAACCCCGGCGGCGGCGACATCACCCTGGCCGCGGTGCGCAAGCCCGCCTCCGGCGGGGCCCAGCGGATCGGATCCCTGCTGCTCAACCCCGGCGGTCCCGGCGGCTCGGCCGTCGAGTACCTGGAGGGCGTCTCCCGCGGCTACGACCCGCAGGTGCGCGCCGCCTACGACCTGGTCGGCCTCGACCCGCGCGGGGTCGGCCGCTCAACCCCGGTGACCTGCCTGTCCGGGGACCGGATGGACGCCTACACCACCGCCGACATCACCCCCGACGACCAGGCCGAGACGGACGCGCTGATCGCCGCCGACAAGGAGTTCGCGGCGGCCTGCAAGGCGAAGTCCGGGGCCGTCCTCGGCCACGTCTCCACCGTCGAGGCGGCCCGCGACATGGACGTCCTGCGGGCCCTGGTCGGCGACGACAAGCTGCACTACCTGGGCAAGTCGTACGGCACCTTCCTCGGCGCCACCTACGCGGGACTCTTCCCGGGCCGGGTCGGCCGGATGGTCCTCGACGGCGCCATGGACCCGTCGCTCGACTCCCGGGCCGGCAACCGCACCCAGGCCGGCGGCTTCGAGACCGCCTGGGCCGCCTTCGCCAAGGACTGCGCCGCCCGCGAGGACTGCCCGCTCGGCCGCAGCGAGAAGGAGGTCGGCGAGCGGCTCACCGCCCTGTTCCGGCAGATCGACGCCAAGCCGCTGCCCACCGGCTCGAGCCGGCCGCTGACGGAGTCCCAGGCGACCACCGGCGTCATCCAGGCCATGTACGCCGAGTTCCTCTGGCCGCAGCTGCGCACCGCCCTGGCGGACGCGGTGGCCGGTGACGGCACCGCGCTGCTCGCCCTTTCCGACGACTACTACGAGCGCGCCGAGGACGGCAGCTACCCCAACCTGATGGCCGCCAACATGGCGGTGAACTGCCTCGACCTGCCGGCGCCGTTCAACGGGCCCGCGGAGGCGAAGGCCGCGGAGGAGGACTTCGCCGCGGCCTCCCCGCACTTCGGCCGGGACATGGCGTGGATGGCGCTCTCCTGCACCTACTGGCCGGACCGCCCTACCGGGCAGCCGCACACCGTCCGGGCCGCCGGCGCCGCCCCGATCGTCGTCGTCGGCACCACCCGGGACCCGGCCACCCCGTACGCCTGGGCGCAGTCCCTCGCCGACCAGCTGGAGTCCGGACGGCTGCTCACCTACGACGGGGACGGCCACACCGCGTACGGGCGGCGCAACACCTGCGTGGACGGCGCGGTCAACCGCTACCTGCTGCAGGGCGAGGCCCCGGCCGACGGGACGCGCTGCGCCAAGTAGCGCCCCGGGGCGTACGCCCGTCCACCAGGTAAGACCCGTACCTGGCCGACGGTGCTGGCGGATAGCATGAGGCGCCCCCGTGTCCCTCGTCCCGACAGGAGCGCCCCGTGCTCGGAGTCAACGACCTGGCGACGTACGTGCTCGGCGCTCTGGTCATCGTCCTGCTGCCCGGCCCGAACTCGCTGTACGTCCTGTCCGTCGCCGCCCGCAAGGGCGTCCGCACCGGCTACCGGGCCGCCGCGGGCGTCTTCGTCGGCGACTTCACGCTGATCAGCCTGACCGCCCTCGGCGCCTCCTCGCTGCTGGAGGCCAACCCGGCGGTCTTCGCGGTGGTGAAGTTCGGCGGCGCCGCCTACCTGCTGTGGATCGGGATCGGGATGATCCGCGCCGCCCGGCAGCTCTGGCGGGAGCGGCGTGCCGAGGCCGCCGGGCCGGAGGCGGTCGAGGCGCTCCCGGAGAGCACCGAGAACCCCTTCCGCCGGGCGCTGGTGATCAGCCTGCTCAACCCGAAGGCCATCCTCTTCCTGCTGTCCTTCTTCACCCAGTTCGTCGACCCGACCTACGGGCAGCCGGTGCTCTCCTTCGGCCTCCTCGGCGGCGTCCTGCAGACCTTCAGCGTCCTCTACCTCTCCCTGCTGATCTTCGCCGGCACCACGCTCGCCACCGCCTTCCGCCGCCGCAAGCGCCTCTCCGCAGGCCTCACCAGCGGCGTCGCCCTCCTCTTCGCCGGCTTCGCCGCCAAGCTCGCCGTCTCCTCCGCCTGACCGGGGCCGCACCCCGCACCCGGACGCGGTACGGATCACCCCGGGAAACTGTGTAGACTGGCCCGCGTTGCCGATGCGATCCTCGACCCCACGGTCGGGCTCCACCCGGCAGCGGTGCCGCCTTAGCTCAGTTGGCCAGAGCAACGCACTCGTAATGCGTAGGTCGCGGGTTCGAATCCCGCAGGCGGCTCCATGAGGGAAGCCCAGCTCGCAAGCGTGAGCTGGGCTTCTGTCTTTCCACGCCAAAATCTTGGTTCAGACCAGTCTGCCAAGCACTCACTCATGGGAACGCTGGGGGAACGCTCCCGCGGCCGCCTGACTCGGCCAGGCTGATTTCTCCAGAACTCAAGCCGTGACAGGGCGGAGCAGGTCGAGGACGTGAGTCCAGTTGTACTTGTCGCGGCCCCCGCCAGCCTTGGGCTTGTGGGGGACGTAGTCGCCGATCAGGACGCCCATCGACCGGAGCCGGGCCAGGCTCTCCGCGTACGCGGGGTGGGCGGCTTGGGCGGAGTTGACGTAGGGCTGGACGGCTACGGGGATGCCGAGACCGTAGGCCTCGCAAAGGATGCCGAGTGCGAGGGTGTCGGAGATGCCGGCGGCCCACTTGTTGATGGTGTTGAACGTGGCCGGGGCGACCGCGATGGCGTCGGCCGGAGGCAGCGGTTGGGGGATGCTGGGGGTACGCCAGGCGGAGCGGATCGGGAAGCCGGTCTGGGCTTCGATGGCTTTCTGGTCTATGAACCCGAGTCCGTTCGGGGTCGCGATCACGCCGACTCCCCAGCCCTCGGCATGGGCAGCGGTGATCAGCTCGCCCACTCCGTCGGCGATGCCCGACGCGCAGACGACGACGTACAGGAACGGCTCGCGGTGCTCGGTCAAACCTGGACTCCCAACTCCTGGCAGAAACGGCGAAGCTCCGGGACGGCGCCGCGCCGGTCGCGAGCGGCCATGTCACCGGCCAGTTCGAGCACGCTGGGCCGTCGGCGGATGTCCTCCGAAGCACAGCTCTCCGCGATCCTGAGCGCTTTGTATCCCTCGGCCAGTCTGCCCTGCTGGCTGTAGGCCCGTGCAGCCTCCACCCACAGTGCTGCCCGGCGCTCGGGGACCGGGATGCGCCTGCGCATCAGCGGCTGGGCGGCTTCCAGCGCCGCTCCGGCGTCGCCCAGGACGACCGAGGCGCTCACCGAGTGGAGCGCGACGTTGGTCGGACTGAAGTTCGCCCAGGCTTCGGGGCTGTCGAGGTCGACGTAGCGTGCGACCTCCTGGGCCTCGGCGAGGAACTCGGCGGTCGTGGCGCGGTCGCCGCCGGCGCTCGCGGCCGTCACCCCGCGAAGGAGCATGAGCCCCAGCGCGGCGAGGTACTCGGGTGGGCGCCGGTCGTAGCTGCCGGAGAGCTGGTCGGCGGTGTGCCGGATGAGGGTGACGGCGGGCGCGGTGTGCCGGTCGCGCGCGAGGAGGTGCGCCTGGACGCGGACGCTGGAGGCCATCACGACGGGGTCGGCGCTCCGTTCAGCCTCGGCCATGGCACGGCCGACCGCCAGCCAGGCGTTGCCGTGGTCGCCGAGCTTGAGCAGCAGGCTGACCGCGGTCTGGTACGCCGTCGCGAGGAGGCCGGACAGGACCTGATCGCCGCCGCGGGAGGCGTCCTGGGCCTGGCGAAGGTCGGCGATCAGCGACGGCAGCGCGCCTTCGAGTTCGGCGTACCGGCAGGTGTAGAAGAGCCTCCGGGCCTGGGAGAGCCGGGCCGCGAGTGCGGCCTGGGGTTGTGGCGCGTGCTCGGCTGGAACAGGTCCAGGCAGCAGCGCCTGGACCAGCTCTATCCCCACGCGGGGACGTGGCGTCGGGGTCGCGAGCGCGGCGACGCTCGCGGCCAGGAAATTGCGACGGTGCATGTCGTCCGTCCTGCTGTCCGCACTGGTATGGGAGGACAGGCCGAGGCTTCCCAGCGGGATGTCGAGCACGGCTGCGACAGCGCGCAGGACGTCGATGTCCTGCGTCCCCTTGCCGCTCTCCAACCGGCTGATCTTCGACTGGTGGTAGCCCAGTTCGGTGGCCACGTCCGCCTGCGACCGGCCGCTCAACACTCGCGCGCGGCGGATCACCTCTCCGACCCCAACTGCAGCGGAGTGTCCTTTGGCCGTCCGCGACATGGCTTCTCCTGCCAATGCTGATCCTGCCCTGGCGAGCCGAGCGTAGCCGCACCAGGACAACCCGTCATGCACGATCTGCATGGATCATGCATGCGGAGCCCATGCCCTAACCGTGGTGCATCGAGATGGAGTTGTCTGGTCGTCAGCAGCTCGACCACCCTCGCAGCTTGCGGTTCCCCGCTCCCGCATGACCGAGGCCCATCTGCGGTCTCTCGCATGCGCGGTTTACCCAGTGGCTAAGGAGAAGCGCCGATGACCCTCCGCTCGGACGCACAGAGAGGCGGCACCACGCACCAGCGGGACGCAGACGCGGTGGCCGTTCCTCTCGCTTTGGAGGATGGCCGGGCGTCGAACACAACCGCGAGCCCCTCAGATCGCGCCGCTGAGCGTCGCGAGCGCCTCGCCACCGCCAGCACCCACGCCCGAGAGGTCCTCGACCGCCACCAGTTCGAGGACGGCCGGTGCAGCGACGGCTGCGGCCCCTGGCCGTGCAACAGCGTTGTCGACGCGGTCCAAGCCTGCGACGGTGACCAGTGATCGCCTTCACTCACGCCCGACGTATTTCGTTCATCGGCACCAGGCGCGACCACGTCCCGCCGGCCCGGGACGCCATCGTCCGAGTCGCCCGCTCGTGGGGGATCGATCCGACCTCGCTGGGCGACATCGCGTTGGTCGCCGACGAACTGCTCGCCAACGCGGTCATTCACGCGCCAGGAAGACTGCTGGTCGGCATCCACCTCTCCCTGGACGGCGACCGGGTGGTGATCGAGGTCTACGACCCGTCGCGCCGGATGCCCACCGGGGCCGCGAACTTCGGCAACGACGAACTGACCACCGGTCGAGGCATGTTGCTGATCGAGGGCCTGTCGGAGACCTGGGGCACGGAGCCGACGACCCATGGCAAGAAGGTCTGGGCTGAACTGGCGGTGCCCGCTGTCGCGGTACCCGAGCACCCTCGCTCGGCCCGCAGGGCGGCACTCATCGCCAGCCTCGTCCGCACCGACCGTCCCAGACCCCGTCCCCACGCGCCCGCCTGGCCAAGCGCCCGCGCGTACAGGTGGTTCTCGCAGCACCGCTCGCCACGTGCCCACCGACTCCGCCCGTACCGATGCAGGCACACCGGCCGGGCGGTGACGGGGCCGGTCGCCCTTTCCCCGGGGCGGCCGGCCCAACCCCAGGTGACCTGCCCGACACAGCCGTATCTGCTCCACCCCAACTCGGCGCTACGGAAGGATGGATGGATGAGTGACTGGGAGTTCGTGAAGAACAGAACCGCCACCGAAGGTGCGGTGTGGAAGTCGGCCGACGGCCTGCTCTACAAGCGGACCGGCGGCGAGGATCTGCGGGCGGAGACCGAGTTCCAGCAGCTGGCCGCCGGCCTCGGCTACCCGGTGCCGGAGATCGTCGACAGCGGCTCGGAGGACGGGCGCTACTTCGTCGTCGAGCGCGCCATCGGCGACACCTCGCTGCACGAGGAGGTGCTGGCCGACGCCGGGCGGGACGGTCAGGTCAGCTCCCAGGTCATCAGTACGGCGGCGGCCGTCGCATCGAAGCTTCTGCAGGCCCAGGCGAGGCACCCCCTCCCCGCCACGCCGTGGTTCGAGAAGGCGGCCTTCGCGGCCGAGGTCTTCGAGGAGAACCCGGACTTCGACACCCCACGTGTCCGCGAGGTGGTCAAGCACGCCCTCGACCGGCTGGCCCGGCTTCCGATGGTGCACGGTCACCTGGACTACGGCCTGCCCAACGTCCTCCAGGCCGGGGTCATCGATTGGCAGCACCACGGATCGGTCCCGTTCGGCTACGACGTCTACCCCGCGCTCGACATCGTGGCGTTCAAGGGCGGCGGCAAGGGCTACAGCATCACCCCGGAACAGCGCGCCGCCTACGCCTCCGCCCTCGACGAGACCACCGCGTCCCTGATCGGGCAACGGGTGAGCGAGCACCTGGGCGACTTCCTGCTCGTCAAGTGCTTCTTCTTCCTCGCCCTCATGCGGCCCACCGACCCCGCACGGCACGACAAGCACATCAAGTGGCAGTACCGCCGCACCCTTTTCACGATGGGACTTGATCAGTATGAGTCGGGCAACACGATCGACACTGGGACCTTCCCCACTCTGGAACGGTTCACCGCTGAACACCGGTAGGCCGGTCCCCACCGTCCGCGACCGCGACTACCTGATGGACCACCACGGAGTCGTCTTCAAGGTCATCGGCGACAGCCACCCCGGCAGCCACTACCTGGGCTACGTCAAGTACCACCCGGACGAGAAGGGCGACCGCCGGCTGTTCGGTCGGACCTACCGGCAGAACAGCGTCGTGTCGAAGTCCTTCGGCATCCTGGCCGGCCGGCCGGAGTGCTACGTCTACTCCGACACTCTCGGCTGCGTCATCACCGGCATCCCGCGCGAGGACGTGGCCGTCCACTACTCCTGCCGTCAGGCCCTCGCCGCCATCCACGAGGACCCCGGCGCGGTCGCCGACAACCCGGCCGGCAAGGATCTCCTGGCGATCACCGAGTGGATCACCGTGAACGACGCCCAGGGTCTGATCGGCGTCACCGGTTCCTTCCTCGTCGGCTGCTACAACGAGCGTTCCGACATCGACCTCGTCTGCTACGGACCCGAGGGCTACCAGGCCGCACAGGAGCTCTTCCAGCAGACCGACCTGATCCGGCCGTACGACGGAGACGACCTCACCCGGCTGTACATCCGCCGGGCCAAGTACATGGAGGGCAGCTCATTCGACGCCCTCATCAAGCAGGAACGCCGCAAGCTCCAAGGACTCACCGCCAACGCCGGCGCGCACATCAACTGCGAACCCATCCGCTCCGACCGCGACAAGACCTTCGCCCGGATCTCCTCCAAGGAGATCGGCGAGATCTCGCTCCTCGCCAAGATCACCGACCACGCCGAGGGCCTCACCACCCCGGCCGTCTACGGGATCAAGGTCAAGACCATCCTCAGCTCGACCATCGACGAGGCCGAGTCCTTCGCCCGCCGGATCACCCACATGCGCTCCTACCTCGGTGCCTACACCGGAGCATTCCGATCCGGCGACACCGTGCACCTGGCCGGCAAGCTCGTCCACACCCAGGACGGCGAACACAGCGGCTTCGGCATCGAACTCACCCCCTGGACCGTCAGCGGCTCCTACGTCGCCAACCTCGCCGGATAGGACCCGCACCGTGACCCTGCTCGTCATCCGGCACGCCGAGTCCGTCGAGAACGCCGACAAGTACAACGGCTTCTACCAGGACCCCCGCCCCTACAGCGGAACCGCTGCCCACGCCATCTCCCGCACCATCGTCGGCCTGACCCCGCGCGGCTTCCGGCAGGCCCAGTGGCTCGCCGAGGTTCTCCCGCAGCTCGCGGGCTCCGAGCCCCACGTCTACACCTCGACCTACCGCAGGGCGATCGACACCGCGGCGATCGCCCTGCCCGCCCTCCCCGACGGCTGGCCCCAGCAGACGGCGCTCCTGGACGAGCAGCACTACGGCGACGCCACCTACATGACCAAGCGCGAGCTGTTCGACAGCTACCCCGCACTTGCCGAGGACCGTCGTCTGCGCAAGCACGTCTGGACCGCGCCGGGCGGTGGTGAGTCGCTCGCCGAGGGCGTGCTCAACCGGGCCGCCGAGTTCGCCGCCCTCGCCCATGCCGAGCTTCAGGGCGCGCGTACCGTCGTCGCCTTCACCCACCAAACCGCTGCCGTGGCGCTGCGATCCCTGCTCGAGGTCCGCACCCTGCCCGAGATCCTCGCCGAGGAGCGGAAGGGCAAGATGCCCAACGCCGCGATCCTCCACTACGAGCTGCACGACGGCCGGTTCACCCGGACGGGAACCACCACCCCGCCGATCTAGGAGGAGCCCGTGCGACACCTGTTCCTCAACGGGCCCGTCCAGAACGGGCCCTTCACCTTCACCACCCGGCCCGGCAAGGCGGTCGGCATCCGCCTCGCCGCCGCCCTCAACGCCATCCTCGGCATACCGCCGGCGCCCCACCTATGGAATACCGTCACCCTCGCCGGAGACCTTCGCCACCGCGAGGCCGACGGCCCCACGGTCCCCCGCCAGCGGTTCGAGGCCGACCTGATAGCTGACAAGTACCCCGCTGGACAGTTCCCGGTGGGCGGCATCATGACCGACACCGACGCCGAGGTCGTCAGCCTCGCGCTGGAGATGGTCGAGAACAACCTCCGTGCCGGCACCCTGGCCATCAGCCGTGAGACGGTCCCCACCTGCCGGGTCTGCGGCCACATGACCGGCACCGGCGGCCACCCCTGCAAGGCCTGCGACAGCACCGACACCCGGGAACGCAGCGGCCTCCACCTCGTCGCCGAACTCGCGAAGGACCGCCCCGTCCTCGACCGATCGGACATCCACGCCAGCCACCGCCAGCAGCCTAAGCACCTCCAGCACACCGCTGCCAACGTCGCCCAGCGCCTGATCCTGTCCCGAACCCGCGACCATGGCATCGACCTTTCGCCGCTCGGCCTCAACCGCCTCGTCCTCGACCCGCGGGTCGGCATCCACGCCACCGTCCTTGCTGCAGCCCGGCGGCACGAAGCGGACACGGCCGTCATGACCATCACCGAGAACGCGGCCAACCACATCGCTGCCCACGGCCAGCACTTCCGCGAGCACGACGGCACCCGCCTTCAGTACGCCCTTCACGGCCACCTCCCGTACGACCACACGGCGAGCCTGCAGCCGTTGCACGAGGCGTACCGCGCCACCCAGGCGATCAAGGATGGCTTCGAAGAGTGGTTCCTTCCGCTCTTCTCTCTGAGGACCAAGATCGCGACGGGCCCGGACCAACTGCCCGCGCTGCTCAAGCACTACATGCGGGCACAGCTGGCCAAGCCCGTTGCGGCCGACGTTGCCGTCCTCGAAGCCGTACAGTGCTCGGTCTCCGCCGGTGACACGGACTGGATCACAAACAAGCAGGCGCTGGCCACCGTGATGGCTGCCCGCGCGGCAGTCTCGGTCGCCGTCGCGGAGATCTGACAAGCAGGTCCGGCGTGCCCGTTACTCTCGGCATGAATGCTGTCCGGGAGCGCCCCTCTTGGACGCCTGACCAGGAGGGGGATCGCCGCCCATGGGCAGGACCGAGTACTACAACGACCCGAATGCGCCGAAGGCCAACACCCTCATCCCCGCCAGCAACATGCTCGTTGTCGACGCCCAGGGCGCCATCCTGCTCCAGCGACGCCGCGACACCGGCCAGTGGGCCTTGCCTGGCGGGGCCCAGGACATCGGCGAGACCGCCGCCCAGTGCGCCGTACGCGAGTGCCTGGAGGAGACCGGCATCGTCGCCGAGATCACCGGCTTCCTCGGCGTGTACACGAACCCGAACCACATCGTCGCCTATACCGACGGCGAGATCCGCCAGCAGTACGAGAACACGTACATCGGGCGCCCCCTCGGCGGCGAACCCACGATCAACGACGAGGCCGACGGTGTCTGCTTCATCCTGCCCACCGACCTCGACCGGTACGACATCCACCCCAGCATGCGTCAGCAGATCGGCGATTACCTCGCGGCACCTACCCCTACCTCGGATGATCAGCTAAACGTAATCCGCCGGCCGGATCCCGAACTACCCTGGCGCCCATGGACTGGCTCGATCGGGTGGCGAGACTGAGACGCTGGACGAACAACGATGTTCGCGCTCCGCACAAGCCGTTGCTGCTGCTGTACGCCCTTGGCAGTTATCAGGAGGACGCCGACGGCGAACTGCGCTACAGCGCGGTTGAGGAGGAGCTCAAGCGGTTGCTCGCCGAGTACGGGCCGTCGCACCCGACAACCCCCGCTTACCCGTTCCACCACCTGGTCAGCGACGGTGTGTGGGAGGTCAGAACCGACCAGGGTCTGGGGAGTCCCGGAAGCGGAGTTCGGATTCTTCGTTCAAGCGGAGCCACCGGCAGGCTCGCACCCGGACTGCGGGCCGCGCTCGCCGAGGAGCCGTCTCTGCTGGGTCGGATGGCTAGGGTGTTGCTGGACGCCCACTTCCCATCATCCTTGCATGCCGACCTCTGCGAAGCCGTTGGTCTTGACCTGGAGCGTGCCGAGATCGGGACCGTGAACGGTGCCGATACTGCCGCCCGGAGACAGCGGGACCGGCGAATGCGCGAACTCATACTCACCGCCTACGAGTTCCAGTGCGCGTTCTGTGGCTACGACGGAACACTCGGCGCAAGCGCCGTCGGGCTGGAGGCCGCGCACGTGCGCTGGTGGTCGCACGACGGACCGGACGAGGTCGACAACGGTCTGTGCCTGTGCTCGCTACACCACAAGCTCTTCGACAAGGGGGTCCTGGGACTGGGGGAGGACCGCCACATCCTTGTCTCTCAACGATTCGTCGGTCGCAGCGAGGCCAGCCGGCAGCATGTGCTCGCCCTCGCCGGGCGCCCCGTCATCGGCCCGCAGCTGGGTCTCCCGCCCGTCGCGGACCGGCACCGGGAGTGGCATGTGCGACAGGTGTTCCATGGTGCTCCTCGCCAACCCCTGGACCGGGCGTACGTCGGGTAGCTGTTCGCTGGAGCGGACATGTCGTTGGTGCGGCCTGTTGGGCGGGGGAGAAACGATCTCTGGCTGTCACCTTCAATCGTATTCCTGTCATGTTCGAGCAAATGATTGTGGCGTCTGTCGCTTTCCTGGCTGATTGGTGCATTCCCGCTAATCGCCGTGGAACTCTGCCCAAGATGCTGTGGGTGGCCTGAACTAGGAGGCGTGCATGCGGATGGCGTCATGTCGAAACTGACGGAAGAGCAGCGGCAGCAGCGGGCCGCCGCACGGGCTCATCGTGAAGCTCTGGCGGCTGAGGAAGATCACCGTCGGCGTGAGGAGCGAAGCGAGCGGTGGAGCCGCGAGGGTGTCTACCTCTCCTGGGAGGAGTTCCGACGAGGTGAGCCGTGTCGCGGCTGCGGTGATCCGATGAGTGATGGGCTCGGTGACTGGCCCGCGCTGCTGCGCATGACAGAGCAGGAACGGCAGGAACGTGATCTCGCGGAGATGCGGTTCAAGGAGCGCCACGGCGGATGCCGGGAGGGGCGATGGACCGTGTCCGGCTCCCGAGTGCTGCATTGCTTTGCCTGCTGCCCGTTCCCGCCGATGAGCCCCGAGCAAGCGCGGGTGGTCGGAAAGATCCTCTTTGCTCCGCGGTCCGAGAACCACGAGAAGGAGCTGGACGCCTGGAAACTCACCCTGACCTGCGACCACGTCGTCGAGAAGACTGCGCACCGCAGCAATGACCGTTACTCCAGCCGTGTCGTCCGCTGCGGTGAGTGTGATGCTCACCGTGGAGTGGTGATCAGCGAGCGTATTGGGCCGGCCTGGGACAGGGACCTCCACCTGAAACCCGGCATTCCTGGACCGGTTGAGCGAGAGCGTCTTACCGCTGAGTTGAAAGCAGTGGAGGCGAAGCTGGAGCGACAGCGCAAGAGCACCACTGCGACCCAGACCCGCATCGACGAGATTCGGGCGCAGCTCGGCGGCGGGACCGACAGCTGACGAAGGAGTGGCAGTGGGGGCTCGACCCCGACCAGGCGCGCTTCTGCGCGAGCGATGCGTGAGCGGACGGGGCGGCACGTGCCGGTTCGGGCGGGATCGTGGATCACGGTGCAACGTCCTGACCTGCGGGTTCATCACCAAGTGATCGATGGCGGCAGCAGCCAACATGATCACTCTCGGGCTCACGCTGCTTGAACTGCCCATCGCCGCCCTCCCGCTCCAGGGCAGGGTCGCCCTCGTCACCGGCGGAGCCACCGGGATCGGCGCCGCGATCAGCCGCACCCTGGCCGCTGCCGGAGCCTCCGTCGCCGTCAACCACCTCGCGCAGATCCACCAGGCCCGCGCCGTTCTCAGCGACGTCCGCCGCGAAAGCCGCACCAGCATCGAGGTCAGCGCCGACCTCACCGATCCGAACGCCGTCGCCGCGATGACCAGCCAGGTCGAATCCGAACTCGGCCCGATCGACATCCTCGTCAACAACGCCGGCGCCTACCCCCGTACCCCTTGGGAGGACCTCGGCGAGGCGGAATGGGACGGTGCCATCGAGTCCAACCTCACCATCCACTACCGCACATGCCGAGCCATCACCCCCGGCATGACCGCTCGGCGCTGGGGCCGCATCGTCAATGCCCGCGCCGGACGCCCCGGCCTCACCGCCTACAGCACCGCCAAGGCCGGACTGATCGGCTTCACCAGGTCGCTGGCCAGGGAACTCGGCCCGGCCGGAATCTGCGTGAACACTGTCCTCCCCGGGGCCATCCAGGTCGAGGCGGAGAACAACCTGCCCGCCCACCACCGCGCCCGACCCGAGGACCAGATCCGCCGCCGATGCGTCCAGCGCCGGGGCCGTCCCGAGGACGTCGCCGCCGCGGCGGCCTTCCTCGCCGGGCCGAGCGCGTCCTTCATCACCGGCCAGTCGTTGCACGTCGGCGGCGGCTGGATCCTCCACTGACTGCCGGCACCACCGAGACAGGAAGAGAACACCATGCAGCACCGCGTCCGCGCCGTCCTCCTCACCCCGAACAACACCACGCTGCTGATCAAGCGCATCCGACCCGGCATCGACCCGTGCTGGGTGATCGTCGGCGGCAAGATCGAACCGACCGACGCCAGCCCCGAGGACGCCCTCCAGCGCGAGGTCCGCGAGGAGATCGCTGGCCAGGCCGAGATCGTCAGCCTCCTCCACACCCTGGAGACCGACGAGGAGCGCCAGGACTTCTACCTCGCCACCATCGACAAGTGGAGCTTCGAGGACCGCACCGGCCCCGAGTTCAGCCAGGAAGGCCGAGGCGAGTACCTCCTGGAGGAGATCCCCCTCACCACCGAGGCCCTCGGCGCGATCAACCTCCTGCCCCAGGAGATCGCACCGTCCTCCGCGAAGCCATCGAGCGCGGAGAACTCTTCGCAACCAAGTAGGAGAACCGGATGCGGTCAGCCGCCCCAGTGGCTGGCTGCCTGAGCCGGCCGAGGAGGTAGGCGGAGAAGGCAAGGGCAGTAGGCCCGCAGCGAGCGGCCGCACTACTCTTGCCTTCACCAGCGATGCGGGCCAGGGACGGGAGACAATCGTGAAGCTCAAGCAGGAAGCCCGCATCCTGAAGAAAAAGGCGATCTCGTCCCTCGTCTCGGCCACAGAGGCGTTCAACTCCCCGCATGATGACGGGCGCGAGACTAAGGTCCTGCTGCACCTCCAGCATGCCTTCGAGATGCTGCTCAAGGCGGCGCTGGTTCAAGGAAAGGTCGATGTCTTCGACCCAACGCTGGGAAGGTCGCTGGGCTTTGAGACCTGCATCAAGAAGGCGATGCAGCACAGCAAGATCAAGCTCAACGCTGCGGACGCCGGCACCTTGCGGGCGATCGACGCAATGCGGGACGACGAACAGCACTGGTTCAATCAGGTACCCGAACAGCTTCTCTACCTCCACGCGCGAGCAGGCGTCACGCTCTTTGATGATCTGCTCCAGCGGGTGTTCGATGACCGGCTGGCCGTCTACCTCCCTACCCGGGTGCTGCCTATCTCGGTAGACCCGCCGCGAGACCTCGCCCTTGTGCTTGATGAGGAGTACACGCAGATCGCTCAGCTCCTCCAGCCTGGACGCCGGGCGGGTCATGAGGCACGTGCTCGGATCCGCACGCTGCTGGCGATGGAGGCGCACGTGGAGCCGGACACCCGTGTCTCAAGCAAGGACGTCGACCGCGTCGAGAAGGGCATACGCAATGGCGATGCCAGAGCAGCGGTCTTCCCGAAGCTAGGGGAGATTGCAACATCAGTGGACGGAAGTGGAATGGCGGTGACCGTCCACTTCACGAAGAACCAGGGGACGCCTCCTGTCCGCTTCGAATCCGACGAGTCAGTGCCCGCTGCGGCCATCCGAGAAGTGGACCTCCAACGCAAGTACCACCGCTCGCCAGCTGACCTCGCGTCTGCACTGAAGCTGACGCTGCCGCGCAGCGTGGCCCTGCGGCAGCACGTCGGCATCGACGCAGATCCGGCGTGCAGTCACGAGTTCGTGTTCGGCTCGCAGCATCACCGACGCTACTCGGACAACGCCCTTACGCGCATGAAGGCCGCAATGGCGGCGCTCGACATGGACGAAGTCTGGAAAGCCCACAAGCCGCTCGGGAGAGCCAAGACGGCTCCCAAGTGCACCATCCCTGGATGCGCGACCTCGTAGGTTGCGGTCTACCCCGGACATGGGAATGGGCCATCGCGTAGAGCAGACTCCACACCTATGGCTACAGAGAGCAATGCATGTGATGCTCAACGTAACTCGTACGTGGTCAAGCTTGGGTCGATCACCGAGGTACCCGCTGTATGGTCGAGCCGTGGCAACTCACGCGCTCTTCGACATCGACAAGCATGCTTTGTCCGACGTTCCCGCAGAAGCAGTCGAGCATGGCGAGGTCTTCACCCGGCGCTGGGTGGTTGAGCTCATCCTTGATCTGCTCGGCTACACGTCGGATAGGGACCTCGCTCAGCTGAAGGTCGTCGAGCCGGCTTGTGGCGCGGGAGCGTTCCTCGGCGTGATTGCTTCACGGATCAGTGCATCGTGCCGGGCCCACGGTCGTCCGATCACCGATGCGATGAACGCCGTCCAGGCGTTCGACCTGCTTGGGCGGAACGTGGCCGAGAGCCGAGGCCTCGTCGAGCAGCAGCTTCAGGATGATGGCTGGGAGCGGGGTGACGCTCGAAAGGTAGCTTCGAACTGGGTGAAGCAGGGCGACTACCTTCTCCAGGCCGACGCCGAGCACCGCGCGGATTTCATCGTGGGGAATCCCCCCTACATCAGGCTGGAGGATGTCCCCGACGACCGGATGGACGCCTACCGCAGCGCCTGCTCCACGATGGGTGGCCGCGCCGACATCTACATCGGCTTCTACGAGGTGGCACTTCGGAGCCTGCAGCCAGGGGGCCGGCTCGGCTTCATCTGCGCAGACCGCTGGATGAGGAACCAGTACGGCCGTAAGCTCCGCCAGCTGGTGACGAGGCAGTTCAGCATGGACCTGGCGCTGGTGATGCACGACGTGGACGCATTCCAGGAGCAGGTCTCGGCTTATCCCGCCATCACGATCATTTCCCGCCAGGCACAAGGCGGCGCCGTTGCAGCTGACACGACCCGCGCGTTCGGGGAGCCAGAGGCCCGCGACTTCCTCGCCTGGTACGAGGCCAAGGACCGGAAGGCGATCGCCACCGCCGCGTTCCAGGCTGCCCCTCTACCGCACTGGTTCCCCGGCGAAGACTCCTGGCCGGCGGCCTCACCGGCCAGGCTCGCTGTCCTCGAAGACCTCAGCGACCGGTTCCGCCTGTTGGAGGACATGACCACGGGCACCCGCGTCGGCATCGGCATCGCCACCGGTGCGGACAAGGTCTTCATCACTGATGATCCCGAGCTGGTAGAGACGGACCGCCTCCTGCCTTTGGCCATGGTCCGGGACACCACTAGCGGCTCCATCGATTGGAGTGGCTCCCGTCTGGTTAATCCGTGGAGCCCCCAGGGCGAACTCGTCGACCTCGCTGCCTATCCGAAACTCGCCGCCTACTTCCGCCAGCACAGCGGTGCCCTGCGCAAGAGGTACGTGGCAGTCAAGCAGCCGGACCGCTGGTACAAGACCATCGACAAGGTCGACCACAGACTGACGAGTCGACCGAAGCTCCTCTTCCCCGACATGAAACTGACGATCCATCCGGTGCTCGACGAGGGGAAGTTGTACCCTCACCACAACCTGTACTTCATCGTCTCGGACGGCTGGGACATGCGCGTGCTCGGTGGCCTGCTCCTCTCCAAGGTGGCCGAGGCGTTCGTGGAGGCATACGCGGTCAAGATGCGCGGGGGGACCCTCCGCTTCCAGGCGCAGTACCTCCGCAAGATCCGTGTGCCAGACCCAGCAGCCATCGCTGAGGAGGACCGAGCTGCCCTGGCAGACGCCTTCGACAAGCGGGACGTGAAGGCAGCCACCGAGGCCGCGTTGCGCGTCTACGGGCTTACCGAGCTTCCCGATTAGGAGGAACCGACCTTGACGGTCAGCCGCCAGGACTTCGAGGACGCCATCGCGGCGTACTGGGGTGTCAAACGGGCCCAGAACGAACAGTCGACGATCAAGGCCGCAGTCGGCGCTGGCACCGCGGGTTCCGTCAGAGGCGGTAAGCACTTCGATTCGATCGCAGCCCTCCTGGCGAAGTTCTTCCTCGAAGCCGGCTATCCGCCTGAGAGCATCCGGATCACCAAGTCCCAGCGCCTGGAGCTTCCGGGGTACTACAGGCCCCAGAAGCAGTGGGACGTCGTCGTCACGTACGAGAACACGCTGGTGGCCGCCTTCGAGATGAAGGCGCTCGGCGGCCCGTCCTTCGGCAACAACTACAACAACCGGGTGGAGGAGGCCCTCGGAAGCGCCGTCGATCTTCGGAGGGCGGCGCTGGCTGACCTCTATCCCGGCGAGAAGCCGTGGCTCGGCTACTTCTTCATCATGCAGGACGAGGAAGGATCGCGGCGGCCGGTCAAGCCGGCCGACGGGGCTCTCCCTGTGGAGGGAATCTGGCACGGCAAGTCCTACCAGGAGCGCTTCGGGATCTTCTGTCAGCGGCTCATGGCTGAGCAGCTGTACGACGCTGTCTGCTACGTCACCTCGTCGGCAAGCGACCCCAAGCCGACTGAGCCGGTCGACAGCCTCGACTGGCGGCACTTCTCGGCTGCCATAAACGCTCGGATCACCTATCTGCAGGAGTTGGGGCTGCCCAAGGCGAGCTGGCCGCTGGCCCCGCTCTTTGGTGATCTCAGCTGAAGCCAGCCGCTGGCGCCTGACCGCTGAGGGACCCTGGTTGGACGCATTCCGGCGCGGTGAGCACCCGCAGACGACCATCGTCTGGGTGCTCACCAGGCCGTGCCGGTTCTACTCCTTCAGCATCGCCTTCACTACCTTGACGCGCCCCTCGATGGCTGCGCGAAGGACACTCGCCGTTGCGGTTGCCAGGGGCTCAAGGTAGCTGACGTCACCGTCGACACGCTTCGTCGTGATGAACCAGCCTGCATCGTAGACGCGCTCTCCGATGAAGCGCTGGATCATCTCCTGGTACCGCTGGTTGTAGGAAAGCCCTTCGAAGGCGGGATCGGTCGGGAACATAGCTCGGGTTTCCCTCCCTTCCTTCTCCGTCTCGGCAGTCTCCTGCAGGACGAACACGTAACCGAGCCACGGTGGTACCTGCCCGAACGGGCTCTGCTCGTTCTTCCGCTGTGCGGCTTCGATGTCGGTGGCACTTCCCAGCGCCTCTTCGAAGCGGTTGTTGAAGTTCTTCGAGACGCTACCGACCTGAGACTTGAACTCGAACGCGGCGACCAGCACATCCTTGTACTTCACGACCAGGTCCCACTGCTTGCGGACGCGGTAGTAGCCGGGCAGGTAGGGCTGTCCGGTCTTGATGCATTCTTCGGGGATCCCACAGTCGATGAAGAGGCGCTTCACCAGGGCTTCGAGGGGCTGCATGTGCTTGTTTCCCTGGGTTGACCTCTGGCGGTCCCGCACTGACCAGAAGCCCTCGACCGCCTGCTGGATGTCCTGGACGCCCACGCCGTATCTCTCCTTCGTCAGAAGCGTGGCGGGACCTCCCGCCTGGCGCCATTCTGCGCGATGGGTCTGACATCTCGTCTGTCGTTGCGCGCGGGTGGCCGGACGCTGGTAACGGTCACTGGTCGTCGCCGACGTGGAGGCGTCCTCGCCATGTCTGCGACAGACCTCTAGCCCTGCCGGCATCGATCCTGTAGAGCGGCGCGAGCCTCCAGCAGGACAACCCCAATTGCGTGAGCGATGCGTGAGCGGACGGGGCAACACGTGCCGGTTCAAGCGAGATCGTGGATCACGGCGCAACGTGCTGACCTGCAGGTTCATCACCAAGTGATAGATGCGGCAGCAGCCATCATGATCACTCTCGGGCTCGTAATGCGTAGGTCGCGGGTTCGAATCCCGCAGGCGGCTCAGTCGAAGATCCAGGTCACTCCGTGACCTGGATCTTTTTCGTGCGGCACGGTCCCGGCCGCGCTGCAGGTCAGCCGAAGTGCCCTCGGCGCCAGTCGCGGAACGGCGCCAGTTCTGACACCTCCGAGCCGATGGCGTGGAGCGAGGACGCGAAGTCCCGTGCCAGTGCGGTGCACATCGACATGAGCTCGCGGTGCGAGCAGACCTCGGTCGTCGGGGACGGGACCCAGGTGGTCCGCGGGGTGCAGCCCACCAGGACCGTGTCGTCCTGGAAGCGGAACACGAGGGATCGCTCGACCCCCTGCGGATAGAGGTCGATCTCGAAGGCCGAGCGCTGTTGCACCGTGTGCAGCAGGTCCTGGAGGCTCTCCAGGAACGCCGACGCGTCGTAGGAGACGTCGAAGGCCCAGTCGTCCCTGCCGAAACCGCCGATGCGGAAGGAGGCGTCCGTCTCGGCCAGGTCCGTACAGCCGCGCATGACCAGGTGGACGTGGTCCCTCCGGGCCTTCGAGCGGCTCCCGCTCGTCGAGGTGCTCGTCGGGCAACCGCTTTTGGTGGGGCCGGCCGGGTTCGGAACCACGAGCGCGCGGAGCACGGGGGTGAAGGTGCCGTCAGCCGAGACCTCGATGTCGAGGCCCTCCGGGGTGTCGATGACATACGCCTGAAGGGTGCGGCAGGGGCAAATCCGGTGCCGTGGAGCAAGCATGCGCACTTCTGCCCACGGCGGGAATGTCACACTCAATGTGCTTGAACCGGACGTCTGTTGGCCGCCGCCCCTGCCGAACGGCGGGTGTCGGCACCCGTCGTTCGGCAGGTTCGCGGAGGGAACCCTCAGATTCACCTCAAGTGGGCGATGAGGAGAATGTGCGTCTGCGAAGCTCATCTCATTCGAAGCGACACCGGGGGGCTGTCGTTGAGGGGGATCTTCGAGATGGCCTCCTTGATTTTGTGGGGGATTTCATGAGGAAGAGTTTCGCTGCTGCGATGTCGGCCGGCCTGTTACTGGCAGGCATGGTGTCGCAGGCCGCCGAGGCCGCTGCCGCCACTCCGGAGCCGAAGGCTTTCGCCATGGCGCAGGCGGACGGCCGTCCGGAGCTGGCCGGTATGTCTCTGGCCCAGGCCCGTGAACTCCAGGCCGAGATCGACCAGCAGATGAAGGACGTGCCTGGTGGAATCCAGGTGAGCGCGAACGAGATTGCCTGGAAGGGTGGCAGCGTCGTCATGTCCTTCCCGGTCCCGTCGCAGCGCACCGCTCCGGAAACGAGTGGGAAGCTGTTGGGCGGGGCAGCGCTCAAGGGGGCGGATGCGGTCTCGCCGCGGGCCACGGGTACCTGCTACGACACTGGATCGTGCTCGTATCAGAAGTGCCCATACGGCTTCCGCGACATGTGGTACTGCCTGTACGCGGACAGGGACTACGGTGGCCGGCGGCTGCAGTGGAAGGACGTGTACGAGTACACCAACGCACTGGACCAGTGGAACTTCAACTACCAGGCGAGCAGTTGGGTGAACACCAGCACGAAGATGACGGTCGAGGTCTACGGGCCGGGAGATCAGCGCCTGTGGGTGATGCCCTCTCGCGCCAACTTCTTCTCGGACCCGACCCACAACAACTACGTCGGAAATGACGTGAACGACCGGGCGACCTCGTTCACTGCGGTCGGCGGTTGATGGAGTGAATCCGGGGCGGCGCCGGAATGTGCCGGCGCCGCCCCGGACCCGGAAGACGAACAGAGGGTGGGAAAAGGAATGATCGTCATCGGTTTTGCGATCCTGCAGGTGCTGAGCTTCGGTGCCGTGGCCGCGGCCCCGGTGCGTCACCCCATCGGGCCGCGGGCGCAGTACGTCAAACGATGGGGTTTCTCCGTCTCCTTGACCGGGCTCGTTTCGTTCGTCGCCGCCCTTGCGCTCTACCGCACCGGCTTCCAGATGCTCCTGTGGGTTTCGCTGGTGTTCTTCTGGATGGGAACGATCATCCTGATGTTCAGCAAGTGGTGGTCGGTCGCCGAGTAGCCGACCGCACCCGTCCGTCCCGCCAGGGCTGGGTCTGCGGGGACGGAAGGGCAGCTGCGGTCAGGGGCCGAGGGCGACGGTGAGCAGGCCCATGGCCACCACCATGCTGCCGGCGAATGCGGAGCCGGCGACGAGGACGGCATCGGCGGCCCGTGACCCGGTGCGGGTCTTCAGGATGAACGCCAGCAGGGCGACGACGGCCGAGGACAGCAGCGCGACCAGCAGCCAGGCAAGCCGTACGCCGGCGGGCAGGTGGCTCACCGTGCACCCCGCTCGGAGATCGGGCCGAACGGGCCGGTGCCCGAGAGCCTCGCGGCCAGGGCGGCGGCGGCGGCCTTGGCGTACACCCGCTCGTTCTCGTCGGACAGCCAGTACAGGGGTTCGTCCTCATCGTCCTCGGGCCAGGTGGCAACCTCCCGGGCGTGGAGGCAGCCCACGGCCGCATTCTGCACCGGGGGCAGCGGTCGGCCGTTCTCGTCCTCCCACCGCCGATCGCGGAATTCCGCCTCCAGCAGGTCCAGCAGTGCCACCACCCGGGCCTCGTGCAGGTCGCGTACGAGAGATCCGCGTGCCCTTCGGGCCTCTTCACGGCCGATGAGGTGCCAGGTGGACGAGCCTTCGCCCAGCGGCCGCCCGAGCAGGCCGGCCAGATAAGCCCGGTCGTCGGCGCTCGGCATCCCGGAGCGGGGCTGCTGCTGGAAGAGGTGCTGATAGCGGCCCAGCGTCTGCTCGTTCATGGTGTCGGCGTGAACGGCGGCGATCAGCCCGTTCAGTTTGCCCAGTTCGTCCATGGATTTCGCCAGCGGGGCCAGGCACCTGCCGGGCCAGAGCTCGTCTCCGGTGCTGCGGCTCAGACGCAGCACCACCTGGAGCCGGACCATCACGCGGGCGATGGAGGACCGCACCTGCTCCTGGAGCAGGTGCGGCATGACGGCCAGCTCCTGCGGTGAGTACGGCATGCCGCCGGTGCGCACGGGCGTCGCCGTCCGGACGCACTCGCGGTCGACGCGGAGCAGGGCCCGGATCGTGCCCCGCTCCACACCGTCGTGTTCCAGCTGGGCGGCGATGACGCCGGCCATCCGTCCGACCGTGTCCATCGCGTCGCTCGCCCGGTACATGCACATCCTTGCCCACCCGTGCGAGGCACGGTCGGGAGCGCAGTAACGCAGGACGTCCTGCAGATAGTCGAACGTGTCGACGGCGCCCCTGAGCATCGCGGCCCGGAGGCGGGCCGGCATGTCGCCGTCGTGAGTGTGTCGAGCCATCCCGTTTTCCTTCGGCATGCACCGCCCGTGCCTCGGGGCATGCGTGAGGGCATGGCAGACCGAGGTGATCGCGATGACCGAACTTCAGGCTGTCGACGGCGCGGTGGGCACGGGCCACCACGCACAGCCTCGGCCGTCGCCCCGGCCGGTACGGGCACCATACCTGACGGTGCGTCGCCCTGGTGATTCTTTCGAAGGGAAGGACTCAGGCCGTTGCACCTCGCGAACGCTTCCGGCGCGCAGGCCCCCCACCGGGGCGGGACGGATGGCACGGCATGCGGGGCGGTACTGGAGGAACCGGTTATCGCAGCAGGGCTGGCCCGAGGCTGCGGGCGGCGAGGAGGGCGGCCCGGGCGCGGGCGGCGCCCGTGGTGGCGGTCTCCGGTCTGCGTGAACTGCCGGCCGACGGTGCGGGCAGGCCGGCGCAGGGGCGGCAGATGCCGGGGGTGGGGACGGGGTCGTGGCAGCGGGCGCACTCGGCGTAGCGCGGTGCGGCGGCAGGGACGGGAACCGGTTCCTTGCGTTGGAGGCGGTTGCGCAGCAGGGCCGCGGGTGAGTGCAGGGGAGAGGGCAGGCCGGGGAGCAGGGTGTGGGCGAGGTCGGCGGCGGTGGCGCCGCGTTCCAGCCAGCGGGCGACCAGGGGTGCGAGGCCCAGGGCCTCGGCCTCGCCGATGTGCAGGCGGGGTTCGGGTCGGATGGCGCGGTAGAGGGCGGCGACGGCGGCGCGGGTCTGCTCGTCCGGCACCGGGGAGGCCGGTACGGGGGAGGCCAGCTCGGGGGCGGCGGGGAGGGTGGGTTCTTTCTCCGGGTTCTTTACAAGAGAGGCGACAGGCAGGCCGGGTGCCGCCGGACCGGGGCCCGGGATCACAGCGTCCGGCAGCGCCCAGTGCGGGGTGTCGTAGACGTGGGCCACGGAGCGGATGGTGCCGTCGGGGAGGCGGATCTTCTCGATCCGGTAGTACCCCGCACGGATGAGTTCCTTGAGCGCCCGGCTGACGGCGGCGCGGCCCTGGGGGCTGGTGTCGGCCATGCTGCGGGCGTCCTCGCGGCGCCCGTCGGGGCGGGAGAGCAGGTCGGCGAGGAGGCCGCGGGCGGTGTAACTGAGCGATCGGTCCTGCAACAGGCCGTTCGGGAGAACGGTGAAGCAGCGGATGTGTTCGGTACGATGAATCTGCATCGGGAGTTGTGGCTCCTGGTGTCGGGCCCCGGGGTGTTGGCGCACCGCCGGGGTCAAACATGTCCATGTTCTGACGGACTGTAACACGAGCTTGACGCTCAGTCAGAATCGCCAATCAGGCAGCCACCGCACCCCGCGACCGCCGCGCCAGGAACTTGCCCGCCTCCCACAGCAGCAGCAGGGCCAGGGCGGCCAGCAGGGCCCAGCCGAACTGCTGGACGTTGATGCGGGTGGTGCCCAGGATGCGGCGGAAGCCGTCCATCTGCGTGACCATCACGGCGAGGAAGAACTCGCCGAGGGCGGCCCAGTTCATCTGCTTGCTGTCGAAGGTCGTGGTGGTGAAGACCGAGGCGGTCTCGGAGCGGCACTCGAAGGCCGCCACGATCAGGCAGAGCGCGAAGGCGGTGAAGGCGATGGAGCTGCCGGTCCGCACGTCGCCGTAGTGGTTCTGGCCGAGCTTGATCAGGGAGAGCAGGGCGAGGGTGATGGCCAGCCCGCTGAGCCCGACGGTCACCATCACCGGCCGGGTGAGCACCGTCTCGCCGCGCGGCCGCGGAATCCGCCGCATCAGCCCCGGGCTCTCCTGGTCGAAGCCGAGCGCGAAACCGAACGGGGCGTTGACCACGAAGTGGATCCACAGCACCTGCGGCGGCGGGAAGGGCTCGCCGCTCGCGATGTCGAAGATCGTGGCGCCGAGGAAGGTCAGCACGAAGGTGACCAGGAGCAGCAGCACGAAGCGGATGTACTTGGTGAGGTTGTCGTAGAGCTTCCGGCCCTCCGCCACCGCGTACACGATGGTGGCGAAGTTGTCGTCGGAGAGGATCATGCGGCTGGCGTTCTTCGCCACGTCGGTGCCGCTGCCCATGGCGATGCCGATGTCCGCGGCCTTGATGGCGGGCGCGTCGTTGACGCCGTCGCCGGTCATCGCGACGACGTCCCCCTTCTTCTTCAGGGTGTTGGCGAGCAGCACCTTGTGCTCGGGGGCGACCCGGCCGACCACGCCGATGGTGTCGATCCGGTCCAGCTGCTCCTGCTCGGACATGGCGGCGAAGTCGGCGCCGAGGACGGCCTCGCCGTCGATCCCGAGCTGGCGGGCGATGGCCGCGCCGGTGGTGACGTCGTCGCCGGTCACCATGCGCACCCGGATGTGGGCGGCCTGCGCCTCGGCGACCGCCGCCTTCGACTCCTCGCGCGGCGGATCCACCATGCCGACCAGGCTGGTCATCTGCAGCCCGTCGACCAGGGCCAGCAGGTCGCCGTCGGGGTCGAAGCCGGCCGGGTCGAGGTCCTTGACGGCGGCGGCCATGACCCGGCGCCCCTCGGCGCCCATCCGCTCGGTGGCCTCCTGGGCACGGCGGCCGAGTTCGGCGTCCCACGGGACGGCGGCACCGGCCGCCAGTGCGGTCGCGGCCCGGTCCATCACCGCGGGCGCCGCGCCCTTGACGAAGCACCGCACCACCGGTCGCCCCGCGGCGTCGAGCGCCGAGTTGAAGGTCGCCATCAGCTTGTAGCCGGGGTCGAAGGGCAGGGTGGCGAGCCGCGGGTGGCGCTCCCGGGTGCCCTCGATGTCCAGCCCGGCCTTGTGGCCCAGCACCAGCAGGGCGCCCTCGGTGGGGTCGCCCACCACCTTGCCGTCCACCAGCTTGGCGTCGCTCGCCACCAGGTAGGGGAGGATCGCGTCCTCGATGCCGGCGGAGGCGCCCGCGGCGTGGTGGATCCTGCCCTCCAGGCCGTAGCCGGTGCCGGAGACCGTGTACCGGTCGGTGGGGCTGATCACCTCGACGGCGGTCATCTGGTTCATCGTCAGGGTGCCGGTCTTGTCGGAGTTGATCGCCGAGGTGAAGCCCAGCGTCTCGACCGACGGCAGCTCCTTCACGATCGCGTGCCGCTTCGCCAGGTTGAGGCTGCCGACCGAGAGGATCACCTGGGAGACCGTGGGCAGCGCCTCGGGGATGGCGGCGATGGCCAGCGAGACGGCGCTGACGAACAGAGCGTCCCAGGCGTCCCCGCGGCTGCGTCCGAGCGCGAACATCACGATCATCGTCAGGCCGGCGGCGCTCGCGATCCACAGGGTGAGGGTGTCCAGCTCCTTGGTGAGCGGCGACTGCTCCTTCTCCGTCGCGGAGAGCATCCCGGAGATCTTGCCGAGCTCCGTGCCCGAGCCCGTCCCGGTGATGACCAACAGCCCGCTGCCGTGCGTCACCGGGGTGTTCATGAACGCCATGTTCGACTGCTCGCCGGGCGCCAGGCGCTCGCCGGTGAGCGTGTCCGCGTCCTTCACCGCCGGGACGCTCTCGCCGGTGAGCGCCGACTCGTCGATCTGCAGCGCGTTGGCCTGGACGATCCGCCCGTCCGCGGGCACCTGGTCGCCGGCCGCGATCAGCACCACGTCGCCGACCACCAGCTGCTCGGCCGGGATCTCCGACTCGGTGCCGTCGCGCCGCACCCGCGCGGTGGCCTTCATCATCGACTTCAGCGCGTTCATCGCGCTCTCGGCCTTGCCCTGCTGGCGCAGGCCGACGACGGCGTTCAGCAGCGTGAGCAGGACCAGCAGGATCGCGGTGCTCCACTCCTTGATGGCCATCGAGACCACGGCGGCGGCCACCAGGATGATCTGCATGTAGCTGCGGTACTCGTCGAGGAACCGCAGCCAGGTCGGCTTCGGCTTCTCCTCGGGCAGCGCGTTCGGACCGTTCGCGGCGAGCAGCTCCGCGGCCCGGGCGGCGCTCAGGCCCACGGCCGGGTCGACGCCCAGCGCCGCCGCGACCTCCTCCGGCGGGCGGGTGCACCAGAGAGGGGTGTCCGACTGCGGGGCCGTCGGCTGCCGGGTCATCGGCCGGATCCCTTCCCGCCCTGCTTCCCCTTCTTCCTGCGCTGCTCCGCCTCGTACGGGTCCGCCGGGGCGCCCTCGGGGGCCTCCGCCTCCAGGGAGCGCCGGACGGCGCGCAGGTCCTTCCGGGTCTGCGCGTCGACCACCGGGTACTGCGGGTCGATCCCGATCAGGGTGTGCGCGAGCACGGCGGCGGCGCAGATCCGGGCGAACCACTTGCGGTCCGCCGGCACCACGTACCAGGGCGCCCACTCGGTGCTGGTGGCGGAGAGCATGGCGGAGAAGGCCCGCTGGTAGTCGTCCCAGAAGCGGCGCTCGCGGACGTCGGCCGCGGAGAACTTCCAGTTCTTCTCCGGCAGGTCGATCCGCTTCAGGAAGCGGGCCCGCTGCTCCTCCCGGGAGAGGTTCAGGAAGATCTTGACCACCTTGAAGCCGTTGTCGGCCAGGTGGCGCTCCCAGTCGTTGATCGCCCGGTAGCGGCGCTTCCAGATGCTCGGCCCGCGGGCGGACTCGGGCAGGCGCTGGCGGTCCAGGATCTCCGGGTGCACCCGCACCACGAGGACCTCCTCGTAGTGCGAGCGGTTGAAGATGCCGATCTCCCCGCGGGCCGGCAGCCGGCAGGCGTAGCGCCACAGGTAGTCGTGGCCGATCTCCTCGGCGGAGGGCACCTTGAAGCTGCTGACCTTGACGCCCTGCGGGTTGACGCCGCTCATGACGTGCCGGATCGTGCCGTCCTTGCCGCCGGCGTCCAGCGCCTGCAGGCACATCAGCACGCCGTAGGTGTCCTGGGCGGCGAGCCGGGACTGGTACTCGGCGAGCAGCTCCACGCCGGTGCGCAGCAGCTCGACGCCGTCCTTCTTCTTGAGGCCGGCCTTGTAGGAGGGGTCGAAGTCCTCGGCGAGGTCGACCTTCGAACCCGGCTCGACGCGCAGCGGTTCGATGAACCGCGCGATGGTCTCGGCCCGTTCGTCCGCCATGGCCGCGGCCCCTCTCCGGCAGGTCCCGCCCCCGGGAAGGCGGGGGTCACCTGCCACGTTCCGCCGGGGCGGCGGGCCGGGCAAACGCTGTACGGCCGTTCGGAGACCGCCCCGGGACGGTCTCCGAACGGGCTCGATCAGCCGGGGTGCCGGGCGGCGCGGCGCAGCAGGAGGGCGGCGAGCAGGCCGCCGGCGAGGACGGCCGCCGCGCCGGCGAGCTGGGCCGTCCGGGACGCGGCGGTGAAGGCGTCGAGGACGGCGGCGCGTTCGGTCTCGGTGCCGGCCGCGGCGAGCGCGGCGGGCACCGAGGCGGCGGCCGGGAGGAGGGCGGTGATGCGGGCGTTCATGACGGCGCCGAGGGCGGCGACGCCGAGGCTCGCGCCGACCTCGGCCATGGCGCCGTCGATGCCTGCGCCGGCGCCCGCCCGCTCCTGCGGGATGGCGCCGACGACCGCCTCGACGATCGCCGGGTTGGCGATCGCACAACCGGTGCCCATGAGCACCAGGCCGGCGAGCAGCGGGCCGTAGCCGTGGGCGGAGAGGGCGGCGGTGCCGAAGCCGGCCGCGAGGACGGCCATGCCGAGGGCGATGGAGCGGGGGTGGCCGAGCCGGACGATGAGCCGGGCGGTCAGGCCGGAGAAGTTGAGCGCGACCACGGTGAGGGCGAACGGCGCCATCCGCAGCCCGGCCTCCAGCGGCGGGTAGCCGCGGACGAACTGCAGCTGCTGGGTGAGCAGGAAGAGCACGCCGGTGCTGCCGAAGGTGATCAGGACGACGCCGGTGACCGCGCCGACGAACCGCCGGTTGCGGAAGAAGGAGAGGTCCAGCATGGGGTGTGCGGTGCGCCGCTCCCACCGTACGAAGGCGGCGAGCAGCAGCAGGCCGGTCGGGGCGGCCAGCAGGACGTGCACCGTGCCCCAGCCGTGGTCGGGGCCGGAGACGATCGCGTAGACGAGGGCGGTCATGCCGGCCGTGGAGAGCAATGCGCCGACCAGGTCGGGCGGACCGCCGCCGGGGGCCCGGGACTCGGGGACGAGTGCCCGGGCGGCGACCAGGGCGACCAGCACCACCGGCACGTTCACCAGGAAGAGGGCGCCCCAGGCGAAGTGGGCGAGCAGCAGGCCGCCGACCGGCGGGCCCGCCGCGTAGCCGAGGGCGCTGACGGCGCTCCAGGCGGCGATCGCCCGGGTCCGCTCGCCCTCGTCGAAGATCTGCAGGACGACGGCGAGGGTGGTGGTCATCAGCAGGGCGCCGCCGACGCCCATGCCGGCCCGGGCGGCGACCAGCTGCCCGGTGCCGGCCGACAGCCCGGCGGCCAGCGAGCCGAGGCCGAACAGCACGAGGCCGGCGAGCAACAGCCGCCGGCGGCCGTACCGGTCGGCGGCGCTGCCCGCGGCGAGCAGCAGCCCGGCCTGGACGAGCGAGTAGGCGTTGACGATCCACTGGATGTCGGCGGTGTCCGCGCCGAGTTCGCGGCCGAGGGTGGGCACGGCCACGTTCAGCACGGTGTTGTCGAGCACCACCACCAGCTGGGCGAGGCAGATCACCGCGAGGACCAGCCACCGGCCGGGCAGCCGGTCCTCGCGGACGGTCTCCGCCTGCGCGGTGGCGGCGGTCACCGGGAGGCGGGGGCGAAGCGGGCTATCGGGTTCACCAGGGTGCCGACCAACTGGAGCGCCCCGGACGGATCGGCCAGGTCGACCATCTGCTGGTTGTTGCGCAGCTGCAGGCGGTTGAGGCAGGACAGCGCGAACTCGGGCGCGAACGGGTCGTGCAGCTCGAACCGCTCGGCGAGGTGCGGCACCGAGTCTCGGTAGTCGGCCACGCACTCGGCAACGGTCCGCCAGAAGGCGTCCTCGTCGAGCACGCCGTCCTCGGCGAGGATCGCGGCGAGGTAGCGGAAGAAGCAGTCGAAGACGTCGGTGAAGATCGACAGCAGCTTCATGTGGTCCGGCACGGCCGCGCGGACCCGCTGGACGGCGGGCGGCAGCACCGCGTTCTCGTCCATGACGACGATCTCCTCGGCGATGTCCTTGAAGATCGCGCGCTGCACGGCGCCGCCGTCCAGGACGAGGATGGTGTTCTCGCCGTGCGGCATGAACGCCAGGTCGTAGGCGTAGAAGCTGTGCAGCAGCGGGGTGAGGTACGCGTCCAGGTAGCGGCGCAGCCACACCTCGGCGGGCAGGCCGGACTGCGCGATCAGTGCGGCGGCCAGCGAGCGGCCCTCGCGGTCGGTGTGCAGCAGCGCGGCCATGGTCATCGGCCGCTCGCCCGGGGCGAGGGACGGTACGGGGCTCTCCCGCCAGAGCGCGGCGAGCATCTTGCGGTAGGGCGAGTACCGGTCGGTGGCGGCCTCGTACTGGCGGTGCCGGTAGCCGATGGCGGCGTGCTCGCGGATGATCGTCAGACCGGTTCCGCGCAGCACCTCGTCGTCGGCGATCAGCTTGGCCAGCCAGTCGTTGATGGCCGGGGTGGCCTCCATGTAGGCGGCCGAGAGGCCGCGCATGAAGCCCATGTTGAGCACCGAGATGGCCGTCTTCACGTAGTGCTTCGACGGGTCGCTGGTGTTGAAGAAGGTGCGGATCGACTGCTGGGCGAGGTACTCGTCGTCGCCCTCGCCGAGGCAGACCAGGCGCTGCTGGGCGACCTCGCCGGCGAAGGTCACCGACAGCTTGTTCCACCACTGCCAGGGGTGCGCCGGGAAGAGGTGGTAGTCGGAGAGGGAGAGGCCGCGGGCGGCCATGGTGGCGGCGAACCGGGCGAGGGTGGCCGGGGCGAGCTCCTGGCGGATCAGCGTGTCGTAGTCGATGTCCGTGCAGGAGGTGAAGACCGAGTGGTCGCGGTGCGCGGCCAGCCAGACCAGCTTGACGGGGGCGGCGGCCTCGGGAGCGTACCGGTGGTACTCGTGCACGCCGAAGCCGATCCGGCCGTTGTTGGCGACGAAGCCGGGGTGGCCCTCGGTCATACCGGTCTCGACGGTCTGGAAGTCGGCCTTGGCGAGCTCGTCGGCGGCGGGTGCGGGCCGGCCGAGCTTGTAGGCGGTGCCGGCCAGGGTGGCGGAGATCTCCTCCAGGTAGACCGGCAGCACCTGGTCGGACAGGCCGAGCGTCTCCCGCAGTTCGATGCAGAAGTCGACGGCGTCGAGGGGGAGTTCCTCCTCACCGCGGTGCCGGGTGACGGACCCGGCCGGGATCTGCCAGTGGTCGAGGGCGCGCAGCCGGGCGGTGAAGCGGTACTCCACGGTGCCGTCGTCGCTGCGCACGGCGTACCGGCCGTCGGGCAGCTGCTCGGGGGTGAGCAGCCGCTCGTGGGAGAACTCGGCGAGCGCCTTGCGGACGAGCAGCCGGTTGGCCTGCGCCCAGGCGTCGGGCGTCAGGTGGGCGACGGCTTCGGCGGGCATCATGCGGCGGCTCCTGCGAGGGCGTGCTGGAACTGGGCGCGGGTGCAGACGCTGAGCAGGGCGTCCTTCTCCGGCTTGGCGACGGTGCGGACGACCTCGAAGCCGACCGCCGCGTTCAGGGCGTGGACGGCGGTGTTGCGCACGTCCGGCTCGACGACGACGCGGCGGGTGGCCGGGTCGTCGAAGAGGAAGGCCATCACGGTGGTGATGACGGCCCGGGTGAAGCCGTGCACCGGGGTGTCGGAGGGCCCGCACAGGAAGTGCATGCCGACGTCGCCGGGCTCCGGGTCGTACAGGCCGACGAGTTCGAGCTCCGCCGGGTCGTAGCGCTCGACGAGGAACGCCGGGGCGCCGTCGACCAGGCCGATGTACGCGTCGTGGTGGGGGTGTCCGGTGATCCGCCGGTACTCGGCGCGGACGTCGGCCACGGAGGCGTCCTGCATCATCCAGAACGCGGCCTTGGGGTGGGTGACCCAGGCGTGCAGCAGGGCGGCGTCGGCGTCCGGGTCGAGCGGGCGGATCGAGAGCTCGCCCACGCGGGCGTCGGTGCGGGTGAAGAGCGTCATGCGAGGACGCCCTCCGGCGCGCCGAACTCCTGGAAGGCGATGGCCTTCTCGATCGGGTAGACCTCGCGGCCGGTCAGCTCGCGGATGATCCACGAGTTGCGGTACGGGCCCATGCCCAGGTCGGGCGAGGTGATGCTGTGGGTGTGGGTGCCGCCGTTCTGCAGGAAGATCCCGCGCCCGGTGGTGTCGATGCTGTAGTTGCGGGCGACGTCGAAGCGGCCGCGGCCGTCCCACCGGATGCGGTCGTGCACCGGCTCCAGGAACGCGGGCACGGTGTACTTGTAGCCGGTGGCCAGCACCAGGCCCTCGGTGCTCAGGGTGAAGTCCCGCTGCTGCTCGGCGTGGTGGAGGCCGAGGGTGTAGGTGCCCAGCGTCTCGTCGTACGAGGCGCTGTGCAGCGCGGTGTTGGTGAGCAGCCGGGTCGGCACCGGGCCCTTGACGCTCTTCTGGTACAGCAGGTCGTAGATGCCGTTGATCAGGTCGGCGTCGATGCCCTTGAAGAGGCCCTTCTGCTCGGCCTCCAGCCGGTAGCGGGTCTCCTCCGGGAGGGCGTGGAAGTAGTCCACGTACTCGGGGGAGGTCATCTCCAGGGTGAGCTTGGTGTACTCCAGCGGGAAGAACCGCGGCGAGCGGGTCACCCAGTCGAGCCGGTAGCCGTGCACGTCGGTCTCGGCGAGCAGGTCGTAGTAGATCTCGGCGGCGCTCTGGCCGCTGCCAACGACGGTGATGCTGCGCTTCTTCTGGAGGCTCTGCTTGGCGTCCAGGTAGCCGGAGTTGTGGATCAGGTCGCCGCCGAGCCCCCGGCAGGACTCCGGGACGTACGGCGGGGTGCCGGTGCCGAGCACCAGGTGCCGGGCGCGGTGCCGGACGGTCTCGCCGCCGGCCTCGGAGACCACCGTGTACAGGCCGCCGGCCTCGTCGTACTCGACCCGGGTGACGGTGTGCCCGAAGCGGACGTTGCGCAGCTTGGCGGCGGCCCAGCGGCAGTACTCGTTGTACTCGCTGCGCACCGGGTAGAACATCTCGCGGATGTAGAACGGGTACAGCCGGCCGGACTCCTTCAGGTAGTTGAGGAAGGAGTAGGGCGAGGTCGGGTCGGCGAGCGTCACCAGGTCGGCCATGAACGGCGTCTGCAGGGTGGCGAAGTCGAGCAGCATCCCGGGGTGCCAGTCGAAGTCCGACTTGCTCTCCAGGAACAGGCCGTCGAGGCCGTCGATCGGCTCGGTGAGGCAGGCGAGGCCCAGGTTGTAGGGGCCCAGCCCGATCGCGACGAAGTCGTGGGTGGACATGCTTCTCCCGTGGTGCGGAGGGGGCGGGCAGGATCAGCCGGCGACGCGGCAGAGTTCGGGGGCGGCGGCCTTGTCGTTGACGTACCGGCCGGCGTGCTCGGCGAGGAGGTCGAGGACGTGCGCGATGTCGTCCAGCGTGGTCTCCGGGTTGAGCAGGGTGAACTTCAGGTAGTGGTGGCCGTCGACCTTGGTGCCGGCGACGACGGCCTCGCCGGAGGCGGCGAGCGCCTCGCGGGCGTACAGGTTGGCGTCGTCGGCGAGTTCGCGGGCCGGGCCGGAGGGTGGCAGCCAGCGGAAGACGACGGTGGACAGCTGCGACTTGGTGACGACCTCGAAGCGCGGGTCCTCGGTGAGCATCTCCCAGGCCGCGGCGGCGCGGTCGACGACCTCGTCGAAGAGCACGCCGACGGCCTCGGCGCCCATGATGCGCAGCGTCAGCCACAGCTTGAGGGCGTCGAAGCGGCGGGTGGTCTGGATGCTCTTGTCGACCTGGTTGGGGATGCGCTGCTCGGCCATCCGGGCCGGGTTCAGGTAGTCCGCGTAGTAGGTGGCGTGCCGCAGCACGGCGCCGTCGCGGACCAGCACGGCGGAGGAACTCACCGGCTGGAAGAAGGACTTGTGGTAGTCGACGGTGACCGAGTCGGCCCGCTCGATGCCGTCCAGCAGGTGGCGGCGGGTGGGGGAGACGAGCAGTCCGCAGCCGTACGCGGCGTCGACGTGCATCCAGGTGCCGGAGGCGGCGCAGAGCGCGGCGATCTCCGGGAGCGGGTCGATGGAGCCGAAGTCGGTGGTGCCGGCGGTGGCGACGACGGCCATCACGGTCAGACCCTCGGCCTCGCAGCGGGCGAGCTCGCGGGCGAGCGCCTCGGGCTTCATCCGGCGGCTGCGGTCGGTCTCGGCGGAGATCACCGCGTCCATGCCGAGGCCGAGCAGTTCGGCGGACTTCTTGACGCTGAAGTGGCTCGCCTCGGAGGCGATGATGCGCAGCTTCGGCAGCAGCTCGTGCTTGGCCGGCGGGGTGTCGGCGGCGGCCGCGAGGGCGGTGCAGGCCTCCTCGCGGGCGAGCAGCAGGGCCTGGAAGTTTGACTGGGTGCCGCCGCTGGTGAAGACGCCGTCGGCGTCCGGGCCGAGGCCGATCCGCTCGGCCGTCCAGTCGATCAGGCGGCGCTCGATCAGGGTGCCGCCGGCGCTCTGGTCCCAGGTGTCCAGCGAGGAGTTGACGGCGGTGAGGACGGCCTCGCCGAGGAGGGCCGGGATGACCACCGGGCAGTTGAGGTGTGCCAGGTAGCGGGGGTGGTGGAAGTAGACGGCGTCGCGGAGGTAGACGTCCTCCAGCTCGGCGAGGGCCTCGGCGGGGTCGCCGAGCGGGCGGTCGAGGTCGATGCCGGATATCTCCGGCGCGAGCCTGTCGGGTGTCGTCCCGGTGAAGGGGCGGCGGGTGCTCGCGATCTTCGCGGCGACGGTGTCGACGCCGGCCGCGAGGGACTGCCGGTAGCCCTCCACCGTGCGGTCGTTGAAGAGGTGCGATCTGGCGCCCTCCAGGGTGGCGGTGCTGTCGGCCGACGGCTCGACGGTGTGGCCCTGGAAACTCATGGTCAGTCCTCAACGGTTCGCGGACGGGGTGGCGAAACTTAGGTTAGCCTACCCTAAGTAGAGCCATGCGCGAAGGCCCGGTCCCCGATGGGTGGGGAACGGGCCTTCGAAGCCGTTCGGTTGACGGTGCGGCAGATCGAACGGTGCGGCAGGTCACTCGGCGTCAGGATCGCCGCCGGAGGCCGCCTCCAGGCGGAGCTGCTCCTCCGAGGCGCCTCGGCGCCAGTACCCGGAGAAGGTCACCCGGCTGCGGTCCACGCCGCGCTCGCCGACCAGGTGCCGGCGGAGCGCCCGGACGCTGCCGGACTCGCCGGCGATCCAGGCGTACGGGGTGCCCTCGGGCAGTTCGGCGGCCCGGACGGCGTCCGCCAGCGGGGCCGCCCCGCTCTCCCGGACCAGCCAGGTGATCTCCACCTCCGGCCCGGCCGCCAGGTCCTGGACGTCCCCGGCGTGCGGCACCTCGATCCACACCCGGGCCCGGGTTCCGGCCGGCAGCCAGTCCAGGATGCCGCCGGCCGCGGGCAGCGCCGTCTCGTCGGCCGCGACCAGCACCCAGTCGGTGCCGGCCGGCGGCCTGAAGCAGACGCTGCGGTTGTCCTCGACCGCCGGGCCGAGCAGGATCACCCGGTCGCCGGGGCCGGCCTTCGCCGCCCAGGACGCGGCCGGCCCGGCCGCACCCGGGGAGTCCACCCCGTGCAGCACGAAGTCGACGTCCACCTCGTCCGGATCGCGGCGCTGCCCGCGGATCGTGTACGAGCGCATCACGGCCCGCACGTCCTCGTCCAGCGCCCGCCACGCGGCGAACCAGCCCTCGCCCTCCTCGACCGGCAGCACCGGGGCCTCCTGCCCCGGGTGGGGCAGGAAGAGCGAGAAGCTCTGGTCACGGCCGCCGGAAGCGAACCCGGTCAGCTGCTCCCCGCCGAAGGTGACCCGCACCAGCGTCGGCCCGAGGCGCTCGGTCCGGACGACCCGCACCTCGAAGAAGCCGTACTGCGCCGCGATGTCGGAAGCGGTGGCCATCGGTGCGTCAGCTCACCTTCTTGGCGTTGCGGATGGCCTTGGCGAGGTTCTCCAGCAGCGGCGCGGCACCGGCGTACGAGAAGCGCGGCACGGCGTCCCAGCCGACGACCTGGCCGGCCTTGACGGCGGGCAGCTGGCCCCAGGCCGGCTTGGAGGCCAGGTCCTTGGGCTGCAGCGCGGTCGAGCGGTTGTCCAGCAGGAGCAGGTCGGCGGGGAACTTGCCGGCGTTCTCCCAGCTGAGCGCCTCGAAGTAGTCACCGGCCTCCAGCTTGGTCGGCACCACGATGTCGACGCCGAGCTCGGCGAAGTACATCAGGTCGGTGGAGACCTTCGGGTTGGAGACGTAGAACACGTCGGCGGCGCCGGAGCAGGCCATCACCTTGATGCCGCCGCTGGCCTTGGCGGCCTGGCGCAGCTCCTCGGCGGCCTTCTCGAAGCGGGCCTTGGCGTCGGTGACCTTCTTGGCCTTCAGGTCGGCGCCGAGCGACTCGGCGAGCGCGGCGTAGCGCTCGATCGGCTTGGTCATCGGGACGCGGGCGGTGGTGATCGCGACGCTCGGGGCGAGCTGCAGGATCTTGTCCTTGCTCTCGTCCGGCACGTACCACAGCGCGTCCGGGTCGTACATGTGCGTCACCAGCAGCTCGGGGCGCAGGGCCGCGTACTTCTCGACGCCGAACTCGCCCCAGACGTTGCCGAGGATCTCGACCTTGTCGACCTTCAGGTCGCCGGCGGTCGGGTCGGCCTTGCCGTCCGCGGTCTTGGTCTCGCCGAAGACGCCGACGATCTGCGCGTCCAGGCCGAAGTCGACCAGGGCGGCCGCGGTGCCGGTGTACGCCACGACCCGCTTCGGCGCGGCCTTGGCGGTGACCTCCTTCTTGCGGTCGTCGGTGAACGACCACGGGCCCGCGCCGGCGGGCTTCGCCGAGGAGGAGGCACCGTCCGAGCCCGAACCGCCGCTGCTTCCGCAGGCGGCGAGCACGGCTCCGAGGGCGGTGGCGCCACCGGCGGCGAGCAGGCCGCGACGGGAGAGGTGAGCGGCAGTTCTGGAACGCGGCATGACGGTGTCTCTCTCACTGGCGAAAGGGGTGCGACTGCGGATCGGAACTGGCAGCAGACCGGCAGCGGGCATTAGGTTAACCTAACCTAAGTCATTGTCCAGAGGGGGTTCCGGAAGCCGGTCCCCGCCAGCGCCGGAGCACCACCCGTGTCTCTCACCAAGCCACCCCGGGCCCGAGGGGGTTCGGCCGAGCCCGCCGCGGCCGGCCGGCGCCCGCCCGCTGCCCGCACCGCACTCCGCGCCGCCGGCCTCGCCGCCGCCCTGGCCGTCCTGCTCGCCGTCCTGGCGCTGAGCATCGGCGTCGGCGCCAAGCAGCTCTCGGTCACCGAGGTCTGGCACGGCCTCGTCGACAGCGACTCCGACTCCGACTCCTGGACGGTCGTCCACGAGATGCGGCTGCCCCGCACCCTGCTCGGACTCCTCGTCGGCACCGCCCTCGGCCTCGCCGGCGGCGTCATGCAGGCCCTGACGCGCAATCCGCTCGCCGACCCCGGCCTGCTCGGCATCAACGCCGGCGCCTCCGCGGCCGTCGTCTCGGCCGGCACCTTCCTCGGCATCGCCACCTTCGACGGCTACGTCTGGTTCGCCCTCGCCGGCACCGCCGCCGTCGCCGTCCTCGTCTACGCCGTCGGCGGCGGCCGCGGCGCCACCCCCGCCCGGCTCGCCCTCGCCGGATCGGCCCTCAACGCCACGCTGTTCAGCTACGTCAGCGCCGTCATGCTGCTCGACACCGGCGCCCTGGAGAAGATGCGCTTCTGGACGGTCGGCTCACTGGCCAGCGCGCAGAGCGGCACCGTCCTCAGGGTGCTGCCGTTCATCGCCACCGGCCTGCTGCTCGCCCTCGCCCTCGCCCGGCCGCTCAACGCCATGGCGCTCGGCGACGACTCCGCCCGCGCGCTGGGCGCCCGGCCCGAACTGATCCGCGCCGCCGCCATCGTCGCCGTCACCCTGCTCTGCGGCGCGGCCACCGCCGCCTGCGGCCCGATCGTCTTCGTCGGCCTGATGGTGCCGCACTTCGTCCGCGCCCTCACCGGCCCCGACCTGCGCTGGCTCTTCCCGTACTGCGCCGTCCTCGCCCCCGTCCTGCTGCTCGGCGCCGACGTCCTCGGCCGCGTCCTCGGCCGGCCCGGCGAACTCCAGGTCGGCATCGTCACCGCCGTCCTCGGCGGCCCCTTCTTCCTCTGGTTCGCACGCCGCGGAAAGGTGGCCCGGGCATGAGCACCCTCCGCATCGGCTCCGCCGTCTCCGTCCGCTACCGGCCCCGCGCCCTCGCCGTCGGCGCCGTCTGCACCCTGCTCGCCCTCGCCACGGGCGTCCTCGCCCTGGGCAGCGGCGACTACCCGATGAGCGCCTCCGACGTGCTGCGCACCCTCACCGGCGGCGGCAGCCCCGCCGAGGACTTCATCGTCAACGAGCTGCGGCTGCCCCGCGTCGTCACCGCCCTGCTCGTCGGCGCCGCCCTCGCCCTGGCCGGCGCCCTCTTCCAGTCCCTCGTCCGCAACCCGCTCGGCAGCCCCGACATCCTCGGCTTCACCCAGGGCGCCGGCGCCGGAGCCCTGCTGGTCGTCCTCGCCGGCGGCAGCAGCCTCGCCCTGGCCGGCGGTGCGATCGCCGGCGGCACCGCCACCGGCGCCGCGATCTACGCCCTCGCCTGGCGGCAGGGCGTCCAGGGCAGCCGGCTCGTCCTGATCGGCATCGGCAGCGCCGCCATCCTCACCGGCATCAACGGCTACCTGCTGACCCGCACCCAGCTGATGGACGCCGCCCGCGCCATGCTCTGGCTCACCGGCAGCCTCGACGGCCGCGGCTGGCGCGACGCCGTCCCGCTGATGATCGCCCTCGCCGTCCTCGGCCCCGCCGTGCTGCTCGGCGCCGGCCGCGCCCTGCAGATGCTGGAGATGGGCGACGACGCTGCGAGCGGCCTCGGCATCCGCGTCGAACGCGTCCGGCTCGCCCTGCTCGCCACCGCCGTCCTGCTCGCCTCGCTCGCCGCGGCCGCCGCCGGCCCGGTCAACTTCGTCGCCCTCACCGCGCCCCAACTGGCCAAGCGGCTCACCCGCGCCCCCGGCCCCAACCTGCTCGCCTCCATGTGCACCGGCGCGGCCCTGCTCGTCACCGCCGACTACGCCGCCCAGCGCGCCTTCGCCGACCACCAGCTGCCGGTCGGCGTGGTCACCGGCGTCCTCGGCGGCGGCTACCTGGTCTGGCTGCTCGCCACCGAGCGCAGGGCGGGGCGGCTGTGAGCAGACGGCCCGAACCCCGCACCGGCACCACGCACCCGAACGGAGACCCGACCATGGAAAGCGGCGGATCGCGCCTCGGCGGCGCCGACCTGACCCTCGCCTACGAGAAGCGCATCATCGCCGAGGGCCTGACCGTCGCCGTCCCCGACCGGTCGTTCACCGTCGTCGTCGGCCCCAACGCCTGCGGCAAGTCCACCCTGCTGCGCGCCCTCTCCCGCACCCTCAGGCCGACCGCCGGCTCCGTCCTGCTCGACGGCCAGGACATCGCCACCGTCCCCGCCCGCAAGGTGGCCCGCACCCTCGGCCTGCTCCCGCAGTCCTCCGTCGCCCCGGACGGCATCACCGTCGCCGAACTCGTCGCCCGCGGCCGCTACCCGCACCAGGGCCTGCTCCGCCAGTGGTCCCCGCGCGACGAGGAGGTCGTCGCCGAGTCGATGGCCGCCACCGGCGTCGACTCCCTCGCCGACCGGCTCGTCGACGAGCTCTCCGGCGGCCAGCGCCAGCGCGTCTGGATCGCCATGGCCCTCGCCCAGGAGACCCCGCTGCTCCTCCTCGACGAGCCCACCACCTACCTCGACATCGCCCACCAGATCGAGGTCCTCGACCTGTGCGCCCGGCTGCACGAGGAGCAGGGCCGCACCCTCGTCGCCGTCCTGCACGACCTCAACCACGCCGCCCGGTACGCCACCCACCTGATCGCCATGCGCGACGGCAAGGTCGTCGCCTCCGGCCCGCCCACCGAGATCGTCACCGCCGACCTCGTCGAACAGGTCTTCAAGCTGCCCTGCCGGGTCATCGACTGCCCCGAGACCGGCACCCCGCTGGTCGTCCCCGCCGCCCGCCGCGGCGCCGTCCGCCCCGAGGAGAGCCGGGCATGACCGCACGCACCTACCGCGACGCGTACGGCATACCCCACCTGCGCGCCGCCGACCCGCTCGAACTCGCCCGCGCCCAGGGCCGCAACGCCGCCACCGACCGCGCCTGGCAGATCGAGGTCGAGCGGCACCGCGCCCTGGGCACCTCCGCCGCCTTCCTCGGCGCCGACGCCCTCGGCTGGGACGTCTTCGCCCGGCAGGCCCGGCTCGCCGACACCGCCCGCCGCTGCTACGACGCCCTCGCCCCGGCGACCGCCGAATGGGTGCGCGCCTACGTCGACGGCGTCAACGCCGGCCTCGCCGAACACGGCGACCGGGCACCCGAGTTCGCCGCCGCCGGGATCACCCCCGGCCGCTGGGAGCCGTGGACCCCGCTCGCCGTCTGGCTCTCCCACCACGTCCTCTTCGCCGGCTTCCCGACCAAGCTCTGGCGCGACCGCGTCGCCCGCGCGCTCGGCGACGAGCACATCGAACTCTTCGCCACCGACGGCCCCGGCACCTCCGGCAGCAACGGCTGGCTGGTCGCCGGCGAACGCACCGGGAGCGGCGCCGCACTGATCGCCGGCGACCCGCACCGCTTCATCGAGGACCCGGGCATCTACCAGCAGATCCGGCTGGCCTGCCCGGAGTTCGACGTGATCGGCCTGGCCGTCCCCGGCGTCCCCGGCATCGGCCACTTCGGTCACACCGGCGGCGTCGCCTGGGCCATCACCAGCGCCATGGCCGACTACCAGGACCTCTACCGGGAACGGCTGCGCCGCACCGAAGGCCCCGGCGGCCCCGGCATCGAGGCGCTCGGCCCGGACGGCTGGCAGCCCGCCGCCGTGCACACCGAGACGGTCGAGGTCGCCGGAGCCGAACCGGTGGAGATCGAGATCGTCGAGACCGACCGCGGGCCGGTGATCATCGGCGGTGCGGACGGCGGGGGAGAGGCGATCAGCCTGCGCCACCTGCCGCGGGCCGAGGCCGCCCTCGGCTTCGACACCCTGCCGGCCCTGCTGCACGCCCGTACCGTCGCCGACGTCGACCGCGCCTTCGACCGCTGGGTCGAGCCGGTCAACGTCGTCCAGGCCGCCGACACCGAGGGCGGCCTGCTGCACCGGGTGGCCGGTGCCGTACCGCTGCGCGCCCGCGAGAACAGCCTGCGGCCCGTCCCCGCCTGGGACGCCGAGTACGCCTGGCGCGGCCGGCACCCGATGCCGCGCGCCGAGGTGCACGGCACCGCGGTGATGGCCAATCAGCGCGGCCTGGCCGCACCGCTCGGCGTCGAGTTCGCGCCGCCGCACCGCGCAGAGCGGATCGCCCGCCTGCTGGACGCACCGGTCGCCTGGGCACCGCGTGACATGGCCGCCGTCCACATGGACACCCACCTCACCTCCGCCCGCCCGCTGCTCGACCTGCTCGCCGCCCTCGACGGGCTGAGCCCGGCCGCGGAGAAACTGCGCGGCCGGCTGCTGGACTGGGACCGTCGGATGGAGGCCGACTCGGTGGAGGCCGCCCGGTTCGCCGCGCTCCGCTCCGCCGTCGTCCGCCGCCTCGCCGCCGACCCGGCACTCGCCGGCCTGGCCGGCCCGTCGCCGTACCCGGACCTCTTCCTGCCCTGGCTCGCCCTGCTGCCGCGGGTCGCCTTCGCGCTGGAGACCCTGCTGGCGGACGACCACCTGCCCGGCGTGGACCGGGCGGAGCTGGTGCGGGCCGCGGTGGAGGAGACGGCCGGGGCGGGCGGCGAGGTGACCTGGGGTGCCACCCACCGGCTGGCGCCCTGGCAGGCCCTGCCCGGCGCGGACGGCACGGCCGACGAGGAGTGGCCGGGGCTGGCCGGCGACCACGACTGCGTGCTCGTCACCTCCAGCGTCCCCGGCTTCACCGACCGCAGCGCCCGCGGCTCGGCCGCCCGGTACGTCTGGGACCTCGCCGACCGCGACAACAGCCTCTGGGTGGTGCCCTTCGGCGCCTCCGGGCTGCCCGGCCACCCGCACCGCCGCGACCAGCTGCCGCTCTGGCTGAGCGGCGGCCTCGCCCCCGTCACCACCGATTGGACCCGCCTCACCGAGGAGCCGTGATGACCGCGAACACCCCCGTCCGGGCGGCCGCACCCGCGGACCGCCCGGCGGTGCACGAGGAGAAGCTCCCGGCCTTGGGAGCCGTCCGGATCGTCGAGCTCGACCCGGCCGCCGACGCCGGCCTGGTCCACCGCTGGGTCACCCAGCCGCGCGCCCGCTACTGGGGCATGCTGGACCACGATCGCGAACAGGTCCGGGAGATCTACGAGTTCGTCGACTCGCTGCCCACCCACCACGCCTTCCTGGCGCTGTGCGAGGGCCGTCCGGCCGCGCTCTTCCAGAGCTACGAGCCCGAGCACGACCCGGTCGGCGAGTGCTACGACGTCCTGCCCGGCGACCACGGGCTGCACCTGTTGATCGGCCCGGCGGACGGCCCGCCGCAGCCCGGGTACAGCCGGGCGCTGCTCGGTGTCTTCCTGCGCCACCTCCTCACCGGGCCCGACCGCCGCCGGATCGTCGCCGAACCCGACGCCCGCAACGACCGGGCGATCGCCCTGCTGCAGCGCTGCGGCTTCGAACTCGGCCCGGAGATCGACAAGCCGGAGAAGCGCGCCCGGCTGGTCTTCCTCACCCGGGAGGCCGCCGAGCGCGCCTGATCCGGCCGCCTCGGCAGCGGCGGCCGCCACACTGCCCCCGGCCCGGCCGTCGACCGGGTGGGCTACCGCTCCGGGTACGCCTTCGCCGGGGCCTCCGGGCGCGCGTACGGGCTCGCCGACGGCGCGGGCCAACACGCCGAGGCCGGCGGACGGGGCGCGCACGGCCCGTTCGCGGCGGATACTGGCGCCATGCGCCAGAACCCAGAGAACCCGGAGTTCCCCGAGGACTACGACGAGGAGTCGCCGGCCGTCATGGAGGCGGAGGACGAGGAACGGGAGGTGTCCGAGCGCCAGGGCGACGAGTTGGAGCAGCTGCGCGAGCGGCGGGCACTCGGCGCGGACCAGGCCGACGACGGCGACGCCGTGGAGCAGTCCCTGGTCGTCTCCATCGACGAGGACGACTACCGGGACTGACGTCCGAGGCATCCAGGGGCCCCTGCGGTGCTGCCCCTGTGCCTTTGGACCCTCTACAGGGCCCGGCGGCGCTGGAGCCAGGTGAAGGCGAGCCAGCCGGGGAGGACCGGGAGCAGGAAGACCAACAGGCGGAAGAGCATCACCGCGGCGAAGGCGCTGCCCTGGTCCATGCCGCCGGTGTGCACCAGGCCCTCGGTCAGCAGTCCTTCGACCACGCCCGCGCCGCCCGGGGTGGGTGCGGCGGAGCCGGCCGCGTTGCCGGCCAGGAACACCACGGCGACGGCACTGAAGGACGGCTTCGCGCCGACCGCCAGCGCGCAGCAGTACAGGCAGGCCACGAAGGCCATCGACACCAGCAACTGGCCGGCCACGCCGACGGCCAGCTTGCGGGGCTGCTGCACCAGGTCCAGCAGGCGGGGCAGCACCTCGGCGCGCAGCGGCCGCAGCAGCCCGGCGATCCGCCGCCGCAGCCACGGCACGGCGAGTGCGGACAGCAGCACCGCCGCCACCAGGCCGAGTCCGGCCGCGAGCCAGGCCGGGTCGGGCAGGTCGGCCTGCGGGCCGAGGCCCAGCATCGTGGTGAAGACGGCGAGTTGCAGCAGGTGGAGCACCAGGCCGAGGAGCTGGGCGGCGCCCACGCTGGACAGTGCCTGTGCGGTGGGGATGCCGCTGCACTGCAGGAAGCGGGTGTTCAGGGCGACGCCGCCGACCCCGCCGGGGGACACCAGTTTGACGAAGGAGCCCGCGACCTGGGCGGCCAGGGCGCTGCGGGGGTCGAGCCGCTCCGGGACGAAGCCGACGAATCCCATGGTGGCGGCGCCGTAGCTGGCGGCCGCCGCGAGCACGGCGGCCGCCAGCCACAGCGGGTCGGCGTCGGAGACCGCCCGGAAGGAGTCCAGGCCGGCGCCGAACAGGGCCTGCAGCAGCAGGTATCCGCCCGCCATCCCGGCGGCCACGGTGGCCAGCGTGCGCGGCCGCAGCCGTTCCAGCCGAACCGGTTCCACCGGTGCCTGCGGGCGGCAGCGCAGTACCTCCGCGCGTATGGCGGCGGCCAGTTCGGGCTGTGTCGACAGCGCCTCGCGGGTCGCCCTGGGCAGTGCGATCGGCTGCAGCAGCGGCAGTGCGGCGCCGATCGCGGCGGGTCCGAGGACGGCGACGCCGGTGGCCACCGCGCGTTCCGCCCCGGCGCGCAGCGCGAGGACGGTCAGCATTCCGGCCACGTCCAGGCGCAGCAGCAGTTCTCCGGCGGCTATCTCGCCGTGGGCGAGTTCGGCGAGCTGCACCCCGCCGTCGGGGCCGATCCGGACGGCGTCCGGGGTGAGCGCCCGGTGGGCGATGCAGCGCCGCTGCAGTAGTTGCAGCTGCTGCCAGGCGTCGGTGAGGAGTTCGTCGGTGACCTCGGCGGTCGGCACTTCGGCGAGCGGCCGGCCGGGCAGGTGGCGGTACGCCACCAGGGCGGCGTCCGCCCCGAGTTCGGCGGCGGCGAGCGGTTCGGGGGTGCGTACGCCGGCCGCGGCGGCGGCGTGCGCGAGCAGGGTCTGGTGCTCCAGGCCGGCCCGCAGCGAGCGGAGGCCGAGCGGGAGCGGTGCGGTGCGCAGCCGCAGCAGCTGCCACACGTGGTGGGGGAGGCCGAGGGCGCTGGCCCGGCGGTCGAGCAGCCGGACGTCGAGGTCGGGCCGGTCCTGGTGCTGGGTCACCAGGTAGCGGCAGGGCCCGGCCACCCGGACGGTGTTCGGGCGGGCGCCGGCGTTGCGCAGGGTGACCCAGATCTGCAGTTCGGAGGGTTCCCGGGTGGGCTCGCCGAGCCCCCAGGCCACCAGGTGCGCGGAGGTCCAGCCGACCAGTAGCCCCAGCAGCACCGACAGCGGGGTCGCGTACCCGGTGAGCAGCCCGGACAGGCCGGCGGTGGTGAGCGTTGCGGCCACGGCCGTCCGCCAGCGCGGCAGGCCGCCGGTGCCGACCGCCGTCATGAAGGCGAGGACGGGGGCGAGGTGCCCGTAGACCGGGTCCGTCCGGCCGATGCCCTCGGGGGAGGGGTGGGTGAGGGCGGTCAGGCCGCCCGCGGCCAGGTCGAGGACGAGCGAGAGGGCGTACGCCAGGACGGCGGCGAGCACGCCGTCGGCGATCTGCCGGCCGGCGCGGCGCAGCAGCCGGCCGACGGCGAAGGCGAGCGGCACCACCAGCAGGGCGGCGGCGCTGACGGCGGCCACCAGCCGTACCGGCGGCCGGGGGAGCAGCCCGCTGCCCTCGACGACATCGGCGTCCATGCCGCCGGCGGTGCCCTGGGCGTACTGGGCGATCAGCAGGATCAGCCCGGTCACGGCGAGGCCGATCAGGGCGCGGGTCAGCGCCGCGGGGTGTCGCACCCGCCGGTGACGCGGGGTCGCGGGTGCGGTCCGCAGCTCTTCGGCAGGGGTCAGCGTGGCCACGCGGCATGCTCCCACATCGCGGTGCCGGGCCCGTGGGGAACGGCGGACCGCTGCCGCGCGGTGAAGCGTGCACCCAGGTATGAAAGGGCTAAAATCCGGACATAAAACCCCGTGCGGCCGGTGTTCCTCGAGCCCAGCGCCCCCAGCGGGCGGCCCGGCTGCCGAAGGGAGGCAGACCATGGCCAAGCAGACCACAGGGAAGATGACCAAACTCCGCCGCGGCACCCAGGAGCTCCTCGAACGCCGCGGCATGGCCACCAATCCGGGCCCGCTCACCCCGCAGCTCCACACCGACACCCCGGCCGCCGCCCGGAGCGGACCGTACTTCGGCGACGCCGTGTTCAGCCACGGCGGACGCCGCACCGACACGGCCGCCGGCCCGATGGCCGGAGTGGCCCAGCACGTCGAACTGCCGGGCCACCGGCACCGCGGCGCGGAGAAGCACTCCGCGCACTGATCCGGCCCGCCCGCGAGCCGCGCTCCGCCGCACCGGCAGGGGCGCGGCCGCCCGTGCGGACGCGGCCGGGCAGGACGGCCACGGGCGGCGGCGCCGATGCGGAAGAGTGGGGTGCGTGCCGCCGCCGGGCGGCCGACCGACCCGAGGAGCGCCGATGTCCGACAGCCCGCTGCTGCAGTCCCGTGAAGAGTGGCTCGCCTCCCTGCCCCGCGTCTACGCCGCCGCGGGCTGCCTGATCACCGACCCGCAGGGCCGGGTGCTGATCGTCAAGGCCGGCTACCGCGACCACTGGCAGTTCGTCGGCGGCACCGTCGACCTCGGCGAGAACCCGCAGCAGTGCGCCACCCGCGAACTCGCCGAGGAGACCGGCATCGAGAAGGAGGCCGGCCAACTGCTGGCCGTCGGCTGGACCAACCCCTCCGCCGAACTCGACCACCCGGCCTGCCACTTCCTGTTCGACCTCGGCACGATCCCGGCCGACACCCCGATCACCCTGCCGGCCGGCGAACTCGACGACCACCGCTGGGCCGAGGTCGACGAGGCCCTCGAACTCCTCGGCCCCGCCCGCTCGCTGCGCCTGGCCGCCGGCCTCGCCACCCGCGCCGACGGCCGCACCAGGATGGTCGGCACCCCGGTCAGCGGCTTCTGACCGGAGCGGCCCCGGCCGGCCGCGCCTCAGAGCGTCAGCTTGAAGCCGTCGTGGCTGCGCTCGAAGCCCAACGAGGCGTAGAAGCGGTGGGCCTCGCGGCGGCGCTTGTTGCTGGTCAGCTGGACGAGCCCGCAGCCCTGCGCGCGGGCCCGGCCGATCGCCTGCTCCAGCAGCAGGCGGCCGAGCCCGCCGCCGCGCCGGTCCGCCCGCACCCGTACGGCCTCGATCAGTGCCCGCTCCGCGCCGCCCCGGCCGAGCCCGGGGATGCGGGTCAGCTGGAGGCAGCCGAGCACCGTGCCGTCGCCCTCGTCGAGCACCATCAGTTCGTTGCGCCCGTCCGCCTCGATGGCGGCGAAGGCGGCCTCGTGTGCCGCACCCACCTGCACGGTGGCCGGGTCGGTGACGGCGTTCTCGTCGGCGAGCAGGGCGAGGACGGCAGACAGGTCGCCGCGGGCGGCGGTACGGACGATCATGGGTGGAGTCTGGCAGACGGGGATCCCGGAGGCCGGGGTGCCGGGCGGGCGGTCAGTCCAGCAGGCGGGCCCTGACCGCGTCGGCCGCGCCGGCCGGCAGGTACGCGGAGGGGTCGAACTCGGCGATCGTCTCCAGCAGTGCCGTCTCGGCGGTGGTACCGGCGCCGTCCAGCACCGCCTCGATCTCGGCGGTCTCGTCCGGGCGGCCGAGCATCGCCCAGAGCGGGCGCAGGTTGTCCGCGCTCAGCAGGTAGTCGTCGACGATCGCGTCGGCCGTCACGCCCACGGTGGCGAGCAGGACGAGGGCGGCCAGCCCGGTGCGGTCGCGCCCGGCGCCGCAGTGCACGACCACGCCGCCCGGCCGGGCCCGGCCCACGGCGGCGACCACGTCCGCGACCGCCTGCGGGCAGTGGTCGAGGTAGGGCCGGAAGGACAGCGGGGTGCCGTCCAGGCCGCCGAACCGGGCCCACCACTCGGAGCCGGCCAGCTCGTCCAGCGGCACCCGCACCAGGTCCACCCCGTCCGGGCGCGCCAGCAGCGGCCGGTACTCCTCCTCGTTGCGCAGGTCGACCACGGTGCGTATGCCGTACGCCTCCAGCGCGGCCCAGCCCTCGGCGGTGAGCCGGTCCAGGTTGTCGGCACGGACGACGGCCCTGCGCCGTGTCCGCCGGCCGTCCCGGGTGGGCATCCCGCCGAGCTCTCGCACGTTGAGGCAGCCGTCCCACACCAGGCGCCGCTCGTCCGTCATGTCCCGTTCCCCCCAAGCCGTTGCAGGGGTCCGCGTCGGAGCCCCTCTGATCAGACTCCCGAGCACGGGCGGATGGTTCCCCGGGCGGCCGCCGGTCAGCGCCCGAACGCCCACAGGTCGCGGCCGGCACGGTCCCGGCAGCGGACGGAGCCGAAGCGGGTGTCGCCCACCGACAGGAAGCCGGTGGCGGCGCCGCGCAGCACCTCGCGGGCGACCGTGTCGGAGGAGGACCAGTCGCCGTACAGCCGCAGGGCGCTGCCGGCCAGCTCGGTGCGGCGGATCGGCGCGACGTCGGCGAGCCGCAGGGCGGCGTTCACGTCGACCAGCTCGTCCGGGGCGAGGTAGCACTCGGCGCCCGCGGAGCCGCCCTCCAGCCGGCGGAACAGCTCCGGCAGCGCGTAGTGGCGGACGGCGGCGACGGTGTCCTGGACGGCGACCGCCCAGCGCGGGCCCGGCGAGATCTGCCACCAGACGTCGCCGCCGACCGGCAGCAGCGGGCCGATCCTGGACCGCCAGGCCTCCAGGCCGGTGACGGTGTTCGGATCGGGCCGCAGCGCGCGGCGACCCCGGCCGGCCGTCCAGTCGGCCTTGGGGGTGAGGCCGAGGTTCACCGTGTAGCGGACGAGGCGGTCGTCGGCGCTGCCGAGTTCGATGCCGAGCAGCGCCCAGTGGTGCTCGTCGGGCAGGACGAACGTGTGCCGCCATCCGGTGAAGCCCATGGCGCGCAGGGCGGGCGCGAGGTGGTCGCGCATGCCCTCCGCGAAGAGCGTCCGGGCAGTGGTCATCACGGTGTCCTGGGGTAGGCGGGCCTGTGAGCGGGGCCGCGAGGGGTGGAGCGGCCCGCCACCAACGTATGCCCCGGTCACCTCTGGCGGCTTCGGACGAATGACAGCAACTGCCAGGACGTTGGTCCCGGCCGGCTCACGCGGTCCTGCGGCCGCGGACCTCGCCCCACCCGCCCCGGAGCGGCCCCGGATGGCCCATGATGTGGCGGGTGCACAGTGCAGACCACCACGGGCCGGGCGTCGGCGACCCGGCGGGCCCGATCACCAGTCCGGACCATCCGCCCGGCCGGGACGCGGACCTCACCGACACCGTACGGGCCGCCCAGGAAGGCGACGAACAGGCCTTCCGGCAGCTGTTCAGAGCCGTCCAGCCCGGCCTGCTGCGTTACCTGCGGGTGCTGGTCGGCGGAAGACCCGAGGACGCGGAGGACATCGCCTCCGAGGCCTGGCTGCAGATCGCCCGCGACCTCGGCACCTTCAGCGGGGACTGGGACGGTTTCCGCGGCTGGGCCGTGACGGTCGCCCGCAACCGCGCCATGGACCACCTGCGCCGCATGCGCCGCCGCCCCACCGCCGACCTCCCGGTCGACCACCTGCTGGACCTGGCCGCCGCCGAGGACACCGCAGGCAGCGCCATCGCCACCGTCACCACCGCCGACGCGCTCGCCCTGATCTCCCGGCTGCCCCGGGACCAGGCCGAGGCCGTCCTGCTCCGGGTGCTGCTCGGCCTCGACGCCGAGAGCGCCGCGCGCGCGCTCGGCAAGCGCTCCGGCAGCGTCCGGATGGCCGCCCACCGCGGGCTGAAGCGGCTGGCCAGGATGCTCGAGCAGACCGGCGGTCCGGCCGCCGGACTGCCCCGGCAGCAGCCCGCCGAAAAAAATTCCGCGCGAGGTGTGACACCCGCGCGGACCGCGACGCTGAAGGACATGAGATGAGCAAGAACCGATCCCGCCGGATCGACCGGGACACGGCCGAGCAGCTGCTCGGCGGTGCCGCGGTCGGCTCGGAGGCCGGTCGGGCCTCCCTCACCGGTCATGCGGCCCTCGCCGGGCTGCTCGCCGCCGCGGCAGCCCCACCCGCCGACGGCGCACTGCCCGGGGAGGAACAGGCCGTGGCCGCCTTCCGGGAGGCTCGTCGCACACCAGCACCGCAACCCGGGAGAGCAACCATGGCGGACCGCGCGCGAAGGAGGGCCTTCACGCTGAAGGCGCTCGCCGCGGCGTTCGCCGTGACCGCCGTCGGGGGCGTGGCCGTCGCCGCGGGCACCGGGAACCTGCCCGAGGCCCTCGGCGGGAGCCCGTCCCGCGAGCACGGCCCCGCCGCCCCCGCGACCGGGCCGTCCGACGCCTCCTCCACCGCCCGATCCGGCAGCAGCACCCCGGGCGCCCCCTCCACCGCCGGGTCCGGCACCGGCAGCGCCCCCTCGGCGACCGCCCCGGCCTCCGCGGCCTCGGCCCTGCCCGACCTCGCCGCGCTCTGCCAGGCGTGGACCGACGGGACGGGCCGCGGCAGCAAGCCGCACGACCTGCTCGCCGACCCGCGGATGGCACCGCTGGTCGCGGCGGCCGGCGGCGAGGCCAAGGTCGAGCCCTACTGCAAGGCCGCCAAGGCCAAGGGCCCGTCCGCGAGCCCCAGTGCGGCCCCGAGCGCCAGCCGCGGCAACGAGGGCCGGCAGCCGACCGCCACCCCGACCAAGGGCGGGACCGGCACCCGGTCCGCACCCCAGGACCTCGTCGACGACGCAGCCGGGAACGGCACCGCGATGAGGTGACCCCATGCTCCGGGCGGCCGGCGGGCACACCCCCCCGGGCTCGTCGGCCGTCCGGTGATGCACCACCCCCCGAAGACTCCGGGGGGACGGTGGGCTCCCCCGTGTCCACCGCCCCTCCGGGAACCTCTCCGGACGGTCGCAGGTACTCCCCCGGGTCCTGCGCCCGTCCGGAACCGCCCCCGGCGGGCGCCACGGATCCCCGGGCGGACGGTGGACCCCCCTGTATCCACCGCCCGCCCGGTCTCCGCCGGGGCCACCCCCGGGGACGACGTTTGGAGCAAGAGCCGTGACCGACGACACGCTGCAGATCCCGCGTGTGGTGGCCGCACGCCCGGCCGAGGGCGCCCCGGTGTTCGTCGACACCAGCGGCCGCCGCCTGCGCCGGGCCCGGAGGGCCGGCTGGCTGCTCGCCGTCCCCGCCGCCGGCTACCTCGCGCTGCTGGCCAGCAGCCTGGTCGGCGGGCCGACCCTGGACGCCCCCTTCCTCCCCGCACTCCCGGCGCACACGGCGACCCCGGCGGCCACTGTCCCCGCGGTGCCCGCCCCGGACCGGACGGAGACCGGCGGAGCGGCGGCCGACCCCGCCCGCGCCGACCGGACCGCCTCCGCCGCGACCAGGACCGCCGGCACGACCACGGGCACCCGGGCGCCGGCCACTCCCACCGCGGCCCCGACGACCGCCACCCCCGCCCCGACCGGCACCGGTCACGGCAGGTCGACCGCCCAGCCCAGCCGCAAGCCCACCAAGACCCCGTGAGTGCGACCCCGTGACTACCGCCACCCGCTCCCGCAAGGGCTCCCGCCGAGGCCGCCGGGCCGCCGTCCGCCAGGCCCCGCTGCGCACCCACTGGCTGCTGCTGACCACCCTGGTGCTCACCCTGGCGGCCGCGCTGCTGCTGCAGGGCTACACCCGGCACATGTACGGGCACGCCGCGGACGGTGCCGCGCCCGACCGCGGCGGCAGTGCCACCGTCCCCGAGCAGGTCCGCACCGGAGGGCCGGTCATCGCCGCCGACGACGGTGCCGAACCGCGTACCGCCCGCCCGGCCGCCGGGACGATCGCGCTCACCTTCGACGACGGCCCCGACCCGCGCTGGACCCCGCAGATCCTCGACGTGCTGCGCCGCCACGGCGTGCACGCCACCTTCTTCACCGTCGGCACCCAGGTCGCCGCCGAGCCCGAGCTGGCCCGCCGGATCGTCGCCGAGGGCCACCAGATCGGCGTGCACACCTTCACCCACGCCGACCTCTCCGCCGCCGCCCCGTGGCGCCGCAACCTGGAACTGCGCGAGGCCCAGCTGGCCCTGGCCGGCGCCACCGGGCGGACCAGCACGCTGTTCCGCCCGCCGTACTCGGCCGGGAACGACGCACTCACCGACGCCGGCTGGGACGTCGTCGGACAGGCCGGCCGGGAGGGCTACCTCACCGTGCTGACCAGCCAGGACAGCGAGGACTGGCGCCGCCCCGGCACCGACGCGATCGTGGCCGCCGCCACCCCGAAGGGCCGCGACGGCCAGATCCTGCTGATGCACGACGCGGGCGGCGACCGCAGCCAGACCGTGGCCGCCCTCGACCGGCTGCTGCCCCGGCTGCAGGCGGAGGGCTTCCGCTTCGAGACCGTCTCCACCGCCGTCGGCCTGGCCGACCCCGTCCGCCCGGCCGGCACCGCCGAGCACTGGCAGGGCCTCGCCCTGATCGCCGTCCTCGGCGCCAGCTCGTGGGTGCTCGACCTGCTGGACTGGCTGCTCTGGGCAGCCGGCGCGATCGGCGTGCTGCGGGCGGTCGCCCTGCTCGCCGCCGCCCGCCGGCACAAGCGGCTGCGCGCCCACGGCTGGGGCCCGCCGGTCACCGAACCGGTGTCGGTGATCGTCCCGGCCTACAACGAGAGCGCCGGCATCGAGGCAGCCGTCCGCTCCCTGCTCGCCTCCGACCACCCGGTCGAGGTGATCGTCGTCGACGACGGCTCCACCGACGGCACCGCCGACCTGGTGGAGTCGCTGAACCTCCCGTACGTCCGGGTGTTCCGGCAGCCGAACTCCGGCAAGCCCGCCGCCCTCAACCTCGGCCTGCGCTACGCCCGCGCCGAGCTCGTCGTCATGGTCGACGGCGACACCGTCTTCGAACCGGACGCCGTGCGGATGCTGGTGCAGCCCTTCGCCGACCGCCGGGTCGGCGCGGTCTCCGGCAACGCCAAGGTGGTCAACCGCGGCGGTCTGCTCGGCCGCTGGCAGCACATCGAGTACGTGGTCGGCTTCAACCTCGACCGCCGGCTCTTCGACCTCGCCGAGTGCATGCCCACCGTGCCCGGCGCCGTGGGCGCCTTCCGCCGCTCCGCCCTGCTGCGGATCGGCGGCGTCGCCGAGGAGACCCTCGCCGAGGACACCGACCTCACCATGGCGCTCTGCCGGGCCGGCTGGCGGGTCGTCTACGAGGAGCGCGCCAAGGCCTGGACGGAGGCCCCCGCCTCGCTCGGTGCGCTCTGGCGGCAGCGCTACCGCTGGTGCTACGGCACCCTGCAGGCCATGTGGAAGCACCGCGGCGCACTCCGCCAGCGCGGCCAGGCCGGCAAGCTCGGTCGCCGCGGCCTGCTCTACCTGCTGATGTTCCAGGTCCTGCTGCCCCTGCTGGCCCCGGTGGTGGACGTCTTCACGCTGTACGGCCTGGTCTTCCTCGACCCCGTCCGGATCATCGGCCTCTGGCTGGCCTTCATGCTGGTGCAGATGGCCATGGGTGCCTACGCCTTCCGGCTGGACGGCGAGAAGCTCGGCCCGCTCTGGACCCTGCCGTTGCAGCAGTTCGTCTACCGCCAGCTGATGTACCTGGTGGTGATCCAGTCGGTGTACACCGCGCTGGCCGGCTCCCGGCTGCGCTGGCAGCGGATGCAGCGCTACGGCAGCCTCTCCGTCCCGCCGCCCGCCGCCGGCTCCGCGCCGGGCCGCTAGGGTGCACAGGTGCACCAGGCGGGCGGCGAGGCCCGGACGACCGATGCGAGAGGAGCCGGACGGGTGATCGGACGCGCGCTCAACGGGCGCTACGAACTGACCGAAATACTCGGCGTCGGGGGCATGGCCACCGTCTACCGCGCCGTGGACCACCAGCTCGGCCGCCAGGTCGCGGTCAAGGTGCTCAACGGCGGCCTCGCCGACGACCCGCGCTTCGCCGAGCGCTTCGGCCGCGAGGCCCAGCACGCCGCGATGCTGGTGCACCCGCGGATCGTCATGGTCTTCGACTCCGGCCTCGACCAGGGCTCCCCGTACATCGTCATGGAGCTGGTGCAGGGCCGGACCCTGGGCCGCCTCCTCGCCGAGCAGGGCGTCCTGCCGGTGGACCGCGCCGTCGGCATCGCCGCCGCCGTCTGCGAGGCCCTGGAGGTCGCGCACGGCGCAGGACTGGTGCACCGCGACGTGAAGCCCGGCAACATCATGATCGCCGACGACGGCGGCGTGAAGGTGGTGGACTTCGGCATCGCCCGCGCCAACGCCTCCGCCGGGCAGCAGCTCACCCAGAGCGCCTCGGTGCTGGGCACCGCCTCGTACTTCTCGCCCGAGCAGGCCACCGCCGCACCGCTGGACGGCCGCTCCGACCTCTACGCGGTCGGCTGCGTGCTCATGGAGATGCTCACCGGAGCACCCCCGTTCGGCGGCGACACCCCCGTCGCGATCGCCTTCAAGCACGTCTCCGAGCAGCCCGCCCCGGCCTCGCTGCGCCGCCCCGAGGTCCCGCCCGCGCTGGACGTCGCGGTCATGCGGCTGCTGTCCAAGAACGCGGACGACCGCCCCGCCACCGCGGGCGCCGCCCGCGCGGAGCTGCTGGCCGCCGTACCGGTCGCCGCCGACCGCACCAGCGAACTGCTCGGCGCCGCCACCCAGCTGCTCCCGCCGGTGGCCGGTCCGCCCGGCGGCTTCCCGCCCGCGGCCTTCCCGGCCGCGCCCCAGCAGCCGTACGTCGAACAGCAGCACACCTCGATGCTGCCGCCGCTGGAGATGCCGCGACGGGCCCCGGTGGACCACGAGGAGCACCACGAGCCGCCGACCGGCCGCAACCCCCTGGTGCTGGCCGGCGCAGGGGCGGCCGTGCTGGCGGGAGTGGTCGCCGTCGCGGCCTTCGCGTTCAGCGGCGGCCCGTCCGGCGGGGGCGCCGCCGCGGCCGCCACCCCCGCCGTATCGGTCTCCGCGTCCGCGGCGGCGCCGTCCGCCGAGGCGCCCTCGCCCACCGCGTCCCCGACAGCGTCGGCGAGCCCCTCGCGATCCGCCTCGCCGGGCGGGAAGCTCGATCCGGCGGCCGCCCTCGCCGACCTGCGCTCCGACGTCGCGGGGGCCGATCTGGCCAAGGACCGCGACCGCAAGGAGGCGCTGCTGCGCACCCTCGACGCGGCCTCCGACGCGATGGCGGGCGGCGACTGGAGTGGGGCCGAGGACAAGCTGAAGTCGGCCCAGCGGACCGTCCGCGACCTCGCCAAGCGGCACGCCCTGCCCGCCGCGACCTTCGCCTCCTGGCAGACCCGGCTGAGCGCGATCACGGCGGCCGCCCACGCCAGGGCGGACTGACGGGTTCAGTCCCGGCGCCCCTCGGGCGGCTGCTGGCCCAGCCGGCGGCCCACCAGGTTGCGGGTCCGCCGGCTGACCGAGGTGGCGCCGGCGGTCAGGAAGATCAGCGTGTAGAGGATCTGCAGCATCACCACGCCGCGGGCCTCCTGGCTGACCGGGGTGATGTCGCCGTAGCCGACCGTCGCCATGGTGATCACGGTGAAGTACATCGCGTCGAGCCGGGTGTTCAGGGCGCCGTTGAACGCCCCCGGGGTCCGGGCCAGCGACTGGTAACTGGTGGCGAAGACGATCAGTGCCGCGGCGATCAGCATCACGATCACGAAGGCGGGGTGGCCGGGCCGCTCGGTGAGCTCGGCCCAGATCTCGTGGAGCAGCGCTCCCGCCAGGGCCACCAGGGCCAGCGCGAAGGCCGTCCAGCTGATCGCCGGGTGCCCCGGGCCGAAGACGCCTATCGGCACCAGGAACCACGCGGTCAGCATCAGCGCCGGCCCGCCGAGCATGAGCGCCAGTCCCCACAGGTTCGGACGCCGCCTCACGCCCCCACCTCCTTCGCCGGGCCCGCCGGGGCACCCGGGTCGTCCAGCAGCTCGACCACCGCGAGGACGGCGAGCAACGCCACACCGAGCCGGACGGCGACCAGGGCCGTCGGGTGGTTCCAGAGCAGCAGGACGAGCACCGCCGCGCCCACCGCCGCCCAGCACAGCCACGCCTTGAAGCGGTGGACGAACCGGCCGACCGGCCCGAGCCGCAGCCCCATCCGGCCCGCGGCCGTCCGGACGCCGCCCAGGCCCGCCCGCCACAGGCCGCGCACCGCGGTCGCCGAGCGGCCCGCCCCGCTCAGCCAGGCGCCCAGCGCCACCAGCAGGCCGAGCACCAGCACCAGCCGCACCGCGTCGCGCAGGTAGCGGACGAGGGTGTCGTAGACCGCGGCGGCGGCGTCCTGGTCGACGCCCGCGGGCAGCCTGTCCAGGTAGACCGCCCGGAAGGCGGTCAGCCCGAGCCCGAGCAGCCCCGCGGCCGCGGCCGTGCCCAGGGCTGCGGCCACGGCCGCCCGGCGCCGCCGCACCGCGGCGAGCACCCCGCCCACCGCGCAGGCCGCCGCCAGCACCGCCGCCCAGTACCCGGACAGCGACAACAGCCGGACCAGCGTGCGGACGTCGTCCACCTGGTCGGACTTGACCAGTACGTACGAGGTGTGGATCTCCGGGATGCGGTCGGCCGCCACCACTCCGTCGGCGACCAGCGCCTGTTTGACCCGGTCGATCACCGGCGCGAGGTCGAGGGTCACCGTGTCGTCCCGGATCTCCACGGCGCCGCCGCCCTTTCCGGTCAGCGCCCGGTCCACGGCGGCGTGGGCGCTGCGGTTCAGGTCGTCCCAGATCGCCGGGAAGGCGTCGCTCTGCACCAGGCGCTGCACCCCGTCGTGGACGAGCCCGGTGACCCCGCTGCCCAGGGCGGAGCCGAGGCGCTGCAGGAGGGCGTCCAGCAGCGGGGCGCCGCCCGGGGCGAGGTCGGAGACCAGGGACTCCACCGGGAGACGCTCGACGATCGCCGCGGTCACCCGGTCGGTGACGGCGGCCTGCACCGCCGGGTCGTCGGCGAGCGGCGCCATGGTGGCGACGTACCGGTCGGGGTCGGTGATCTCCGACTCCGTCCAGGCGGCGACCACGGCCAACGGGGTGAGCAGCACGGCCAGCACGATCAGCACGGCGGCCGCGGCGGAGCGCAGCCGGTGCCGCCCGTGCGGGGCCGCGGGGGCCCGCACGGGCGGCGGGGCCGGTACGGGGCCGTCCGGCCCGGCCGGCGTGCTGCTGGCCATCGGTGCCTCCACCCAGGGATGCGATGCGTCCCAGCAGACACCGGCCCGGGCGGGTGGGCCAGTCGGGAGAACGCCGGAGCCGCCGGCCTCCCTCTGGCGGGGGACCGGCGGCTCCGGGTGGAATCAGGCGCTGGTGGACGACTTGTTCGTCTCGGCGGCGGTGGTGATGCTGGTCGGGTTCACCGCCGGGCGCGGCTGCTCGGCCGCGGTCGACGAGGCGGTGGTGTTCTGCGCGTCGGCCGGGGCGTCGTCCTCGCGGAGCGCCTTCGTCTCGGCCTTCAGGATGCGCATGGACTTGCCGAGCCCGCGGGCCATCTCGGGCAGCTTCTTCGAGCCGAACAGCAGGACGAGCACTGCCACCATCACGAGGATGTGCCAGGGCTCGAGACCGTTACGGAACATCCCTGACCACCGGTCCTTCCGAGGAGTTCTCGTCGCTAGAGGAGCGCCGGACGGAGGTGCCCGACTCCGGCCAGTATGCCTGGCCGGAGCGACGGACGTATACACCGGCCCGGAAACCACGGTCAAAATGCAGGTGATTCCTCGATGGTGGTCTGGACCATTTCCGGCTCCCGGGCGGTCGGCCCGGCCGGCAGGTGCCGCATCAGGCGGTGCGCGGCCAGCGCGGCGCAGACCAGGAAGACCACACCGGCCGCGGCCGCGAGGTGCATGCCGTCCGCGAAGGCCGCCCGTGCGGTGTCGAGCAGGGCCTCGCCCGTCCGCCCGCCGAGCTGCGCCGCCGCGGTGACCGCGCCGCCGAGCGTGTCGTGGGCGGCCCGGGCCGCGTCGCCCGTCACACCGGCCGGCAACCCGTCCTCCAGCCGGGCCTTGTAGACGGCGGCGCCGGCCGTGCCCAGCACCGCGATGCCCAGCGACCCGCCCAGCTCGGTCGCGGTCTCCGAGGCGGCCGAGGCGGCGCCCGCCTGCTCCGGCGGGGCCGCCGAGACGACCATCTCGGCGGTGAGCGTCATGGTGCCGACGGTGCCGGCCGCGATCACGCCGGCGGCGGTGAGCGGCAGCCAGAGCGGCGAGTCGGGTGCGACCACGGTCATCAGCCCGTAGCCGGCCGCGCCGACCAGGAAGCCCGCGGTCATCAGCGGGGCCGGGCGGACCTTCCCGGCCAGGGCGCCGACCGCGCCGACCGCGGCACCCACGCCGACCGAGGGGAGCAGCGCCCACAGCGAGGCGGTCAGCGGGCTCATGCCCTTCACCAGCTGCAGGTACTGCGAGGTGAAGAGGGTGAAGCCCATCAGCGCGAACATCGCGACCGTGTTGACGGTGATCGCACCGGTGAAGGTGCGGATGCGGAACAGCGCCGGGTCGATCAGCGGGTGCTCGGCGGTCCGCAGCCGCCGGACCAGGACGGCGCAGGCCACCGCCCCGGCGGCGAGTGCGGCGGCCGGGGCCGCGCCCCGGCCGTCGACGGCGAGGGTCTTGATCCCGTACACCGCGGGCAGCACGGCGGCGATCGACAGGGCGGCGCCGGGGAGGTCGAAGCGACCCTGCCGCGGGGCGCGGTACTCGGGCAGCAGGAAGGGCGCGGAGGCGAGCAGCAGCAGCATCACCGGGACGGCGGCGAGGAAGGCCGAGCCCCACCAGAAGTGGTCCAGCAGCAGTCCGCCGGCGACCGGGCCGAGCGTGGCGCCGCCCATCATGGCGCCGGTCCAGACGCCGATGGCGGCCTGGCGCTGCTTGGGGTCGTGGAACATGTTGCGGATCAGCGCCAGCGTGGAGGGCATGACGGTGGCTCCGGCCATCCCGAGCAGTGCCCGGGCGGCGATCAGCCCGCCGGGCCCGTCGGCCCGTGCGGCGAGCAGCGAGGCCGCCGCGAAGCCGGCCGCGCCCAGCATCAGCAGTCGGCGGCGGCCGATCCGGTCGCCCAGGGCGCCCATCGGGATGAGCATCCCGGCCAGCAGGAACGAGTAGATGTCCATGATCCACAGCTGTTGGGTGCCGCTGGGTCGCAGGTCCGTGGAGATGAACGGGACGGCGAAGAAGAGCACGCCCATGTCCATGGTCAGGACGAGCGTCGGCAGGAGGAGGACGGCGAGTCCGGTCCATTCGCGTCGGCCGGCACGGCCGTGGGTTGCGGTCATGGCGATGACTGTACGGATGTGTGACACGTTCGTCTAGTACAAGCGTCTAAATCGCTTGTCTCGCTCGCCCGTACAAGACGCCCGTCCAGGTGGGAGCTAGCATCGGGGCATGGGAAATCGCGAGGATCTGCTGGCCGGTGCCAAGCGCTGTCTGCTGGAGAAGGGCTACGGGCGGACCACCGCGCGGGACATCGCCTCCGCCGCAGGCGTCAGCCTGGCCGCCATCGGCTACCACTACGGCTCCAAGGACGCCCTGCTCACGCAGGCGATGATGGAGGCCCTGGGGGAGTGGGGCGACGAGCTCGGCCGGGTGCTGGCCGAGCTCGGGGAGGAGACGGACCCTCAGGAGCGGTTCGTCGCCGCCTGGGACAAGGTGCTGGAGAGCTTCGTCGAGCACCGCGGCCTCTGGTCGGTGCAGATCGAGATCCTCGCCCAGATGGAGCACGCCCCCGAGCTGCGGGCGATGCTCGGCGGCGTCCAGAAGGAGGCCCGCCTCGGGCTGTCCGCGATGTTCCAGGGCGTTCCCGAGGTGCCGGACACCCCGGACGAGCTGGCCCGCGGCGCCTTCTACCAGGCACTGCTCGCCGGGCTGGCCTCCCAGTGGGTGATCTCGCCCGAACTCGCGCCGAGCGGCCGGGAGTTCCTCCAGGGCCTGCGGCTGGTCGGTGCCTCGGTGCTGCCCGGCGCGGGAGCGGGGTCGGCCGTCAGTTCGTGACCGCGGTCAGCAGCACGACCGAGTCCTCGTGGGCGATCAGGCCGTGCCGCTCCTGAGGGATGCCGTGCAGCTCGCCGGCCGCCGCCTCCTGCCGCCGGCCCGCGATGGTCAGCGACACCCGCCCGCGCAGCACTTGGAGGCTGGCGGCGACCGGCGCGTTGTGCTCGTCCAGCGAACTGCCCGCGGTCAGGGCGATCACGGTCTGCCGCAGCACGCCGTCGTGGAGGAGCAGATGGGCGCTGCGGCCGTGCGGGCTGGCGGCGGCGAGCGCGGCGTGCTCGTCGGCGAGCGCGCCGAGGTCGACGCGGACGGGTTCGGTCATCGCGGCCTCCTTGCGGACGGGTCGGCCTGATCCATGAGACACCTGTAGGGCATCCGGCCGCACCCGGACCCGTTCCGGCGTGCGGGCCGAGCGGACCGGCCCGATCGTGGATGCATGGCGACCAACCAGAAGTTCAGCAACCAGTTCCGCGTCAATCGCACCATGCTCGGCACCGGAGTGGTGCTCACCGGCATCGGTGCGGTGCTCTCGCTGGCCGGTACGGCGATCGTGTGCGCGACCCTCGCATCGGCCGGCCGCGACTTCGTCAACCGGATGGAGATCCCGCCGAGCGAGCAGGCGCGCCGGGCGATGCAGCAGGCGAAGGCCGCCTCGGTGGCCGGGCTGGAGGCCTGGCGGACCGAGGGCCGGACGGCCTCCGCCAACTGAGTTCCGGTGCGCGGGTCGGGACGCGGGGTCAGGACCGGGGCAGCGCCGCCCCGGCCTCCTCGCGCAGCGCCCGCTTGAGGATCTTCCCGGTCGGGTTGCGCGGCAGCGGCTCGGTGCGGAAGACGACGTGCGCGGGCACCTTGAACGCGGCCAGCCGGGCCGCCGCATGCGCACGCAGGGCCTCCGCGTCCGGCTCCGCGCCGGGCCGCGGCACGACCACCGCCGCCACCTCCTCGCCCAGCAGCGGGTGCGGCACGCCCACCACCGCGGCGTCCGCGACGCCCGGATGGCCGAGCAGGACCCCTTCGACCTCGCCGCAGTAGACGTTCTCGCCGCCGCGGATCACCACGTCCTTCAGCCGGTCCACCACGGACAGCTCGCCGTCCTGCAGGCGGGCGAGGTCGCCGGTGCGGAACCAGCCGTCGGCGGTGAACGCCGCGGCGGTGGCCTGCGGATCCCCCCGGTAGCCGAGGAACACCGCCTGGCCGCGCAGCTGCAGCTCGCCGACCAGGCCATCGGGCAGGACGGCCCCGTCCGGGCCGGCGATCCTGGCCTCCACCGCCGGGCAGGGGCGGCCGATCGAATCCGGGCGGGCCAGGTAGCGGGCGCCGACGTTGGCGGTCACCCCGCCGCAGGTCTCGGTCAGCCCGTAGCCGTTGCGGGCCTCGACCCGCCCGCCGAAGCGCCGGGCGATCCTGGGTGCGAGGCCCGGCGGGGCCGGGGCGCCACCGGTGCTGATCATGGTGAGGCCGGCCAGCGGGTCGCCGGCGGCGTCGGCCGCGTCGAGCAGGCCCAGCGCGGTGGTGGGCACGCCGACGAAGGTCGAGACGCCGTGCCGGTCGATCAGCCCCCGTGCGGTGTCCGGCTCCCAGCGGTGCATCAGTACGGCCCGCCCGCCCGCGGCCATCACCAGGAGCATCGTGGTGAAGGCCGCCACGTGGAAGAACGGGAAGGTCATCAGCACCGCCGGCGGCGGTGCGGCCTGCGGCGAGGCGCCCCGGCAGAGCGCCGCCTGGGCCGCGAAGAAGCGCGGGGTGTGGGCGCCCGCGCACCAGTTGGCATGGGTGGCGACCACGCCCTTGGGCCGGCCGGTGGTGCCCGAGGTGTAGATGACGGTGGCCACGTCCTCGGGGCCCGCGGACGGCTCGGGCGCGGGCGGCCCGGAAGCAGGCAGGTCCTCGAAGCGGTCGTGCGGGCCGTCGACGCCGACCGTGAGCAGCGGGACGCCGTGCGCCGCGGCCCACCCCGCGGTGCGCGCGGTGCGCTCCGGGTCGGCGACGATCAGCCCGGGGGCGCAGTCGTCCAGCGCGTACGCCAGCTCCTCCGCCCCCCACCAGGCGTTCAGCGGGACGGCGACCAGGCCGGCCGACTGGGCCGCCCAGAAGGCGGTCTGCCACTCCGGCAGGTTGCGCATGGCGATCGCCACCCGGTCGCCGGGGCGCAGCCCGTACACCGTCCGGCAGCGGTGGGCCAGTGCGGAGGCGGCGGCGTGGTGCTCGGCGTAGGTCACCGTGCGGTCGCCGGCCAGCAGGAACGGGCGGTCGCCGTGGGCGAGGGTGGCGTCGAGCAGCTCGCGCAGGGTGCCCGGCCCCCGGACGTACCGGGGGCCGCGCGGCCCGGGCTCCGCCTCGAACGGAGCGCCGGGCGCGCTCAGGGACGCCCGGACGCGGGTGACGACGGCGAGCGAGTCCTCCGGCCCGTCGGCCATGGCGTCCCTCACGCCCTACAGGCCGAGCGACTTGGCGATGATGGTCTTCATGACCTCGCTGGTGCCGCCGTAGATCCGGAACACCCGGTTGTCGGTGTAGAGGCGGGCGATGGGGTACTCCAGGATGTAGCCGTAGCCGCCGTGCAGCTGCAGGCACCTGTCGATCACCTGGGAGGCCGACTCGGTGCAGAACAGCTTGGCCGCCGCGGCGTCCGCGACCGTCAGTTCGCCGTTCTGGTAGAGCTCCAGGGCACGGTCCACCATCGACTGCTGGGCCACCACCTGGGCCTCGCAGTCGGCGAGCGTGAACTTGGTGTTCTGGAACTCGGCGACCGCCTGGCCGAAGACCTTGCGGTCCTTCACGTACTGCACCGCGAAGCGCACCGCGGCGGCCGCGGCGGCGTACGCGCCGACGGCGATCGCCAGGCGCTCCTGCACCAGGTTGTGGGTGAGGTAGGTGAAGGCCTTGCCCTCCTCGCCCAGCAGGTCCTCGACCGGCACCTTGACGTCGGTGAAGGAGAGTTCGGCGGTGTCCGAGGTGCGCAGGCCGATCTTCTGCAGCTTCCGGCCGACCGCGTAGCCCTCGGACGTGGTGTCCACGCACAGGATCGAGAGGCCGGCCCGGCGGTTCGCCGGGTCGTACGGGGCGGTGCGGGCCACCACCAGGACGAGGTCCGCGAGGACGCCGCCGGTGATGAAGGTCTTGGCGCCGTTGAGGACGTAGTGGGTGCCGTCCTCGGAGAGCTTCGCCGTGGTGGCGATGCCCGCCAGGTCGGAACCCGCGCCCGGCTCGGTCATCGCGATCGCCGTCATGATGTCGCCGGAGACGAAGCCGGGCAGCCAGCGCTGCTTCTGCTCCTCGTTGGCGTACTCCAGCAGGTAGGGCAGCACCAGGCCGGTGTGCACCCCGGACGAGCCGAAGCTGACGCCCGCGCGGGCGACCTCCTCGGTGACGACCGCCTGGTACTTGAAGCCGCTCTCGCCGGCGCCGCCGTACTCCTCCGGCACCTCGATGCCGTACACGCCGAGCGCGCCGAGCTTGCGGTAGAAGTCGCGCGGCGGGTGGCCGGCCGCCTCCCAGCTCTCGTAGACCGGGACGACCTCCTTGGCGATGAAGTCCCGGATGGTCGCCCGGAACGCCTCGTGGTCCTCGTTGAACACCGTCCGGCGCACGGCTGAGCTCCCTTCGTTCGGCGCTGATCGCCAGACAAGTTAATCGCCGGTAGCCATGGGTGTCCAGCACTCCCGCGCCTCTGTTTCGCAGGTCACGGACAGATAAGTGAATGCTTGCTACCCTGTCGGCGATCACCGGACGGGCGGAGGAGTGCAGGTGGCAGCGGAGCGCGGGCCGGCCGCGGGCGGGCGTGTGGTGCGCAGGCCGCCCGGACGCAAGGCGCAGATCCTGGCCGCCGCGGCCGGACAGTTCCACCGGCGCGGCTACCACCGGGTCTCCATGGCCGAACTCGCCGCCGAAGTGGGCATCACCGCCCCCGCCCTCTACCGGCACTTCCGCAGCAAGCCGGAACTGCTGCTGTGCGCCGTCACCGCCGACCTGGACGCCCTGCACGCCGCCGTACGGGCCGGCTCCGGCGGGCCCGCGGAACTCTGCGCCGCGCTCGCCGCGGCCGCGGTCGACCACCGCACCCTCGGCACCCTCTGGCAGCGCGACGCCCGGCTGCTGCCACCCGCCCAACGCGCCGCGCTGCGCCGCCGGCTGCGCTCGGACGTCCGCCGGATGGCCCGCACGGTGGCCGCCGCCCGCCCAGAACTCGCCGATGGGCAGGCCGAGTTCCTCTGCTGGGCGCTGCTCTCCGGCTACGGCAGCCTCTCGTACCACACCTTCGCGCCGCCCCGGCGGTGGTTCGAGGAGCTGCTGCGGCGGATCGGCGCGGAGCTGCTCGCGGTGGAACCGGAGCCCGCACCACCCGCCCCGGCCCCCGCACCGCCGCTGCCCGCCGGCGGCGAGTCGCGCCGCGAGGAACTGCTCCGGGCCGCCGCCCGGCTGTTCCACGAGCGGGGCTTCGACAACGTCTCCACCGACCGGATCGGTGCCGCCGTCGGCATCTCCGGGCCCAGCGTCTACAAGCACTTCGCCGCCAAGGCCGACCTGCTCGCCGCCGCCATGGTCCGCAGCCGCGAGCGGCTCCGGCACGAGGTCGAGGGCGCGCTCGCCGCGGGCGGCGGGCCGGCCGGCGCACTGGAGTCCGGCCTGCGCGCCTACCTCGCCTTCGCCCGGCGCCACAGCCACTACCTGGGGGTCATGCTCAGCGAGACCGAGCGGCTCGACCCGTCCGACCGCCGGGCCGCCGTCGACTTCCGCCGGGACTTCCTGCGGGTCTGGGTCGGACTGCTCCAGCAGGTGCGGCCCGACTACGACACCGCCGAGGCCAGGATCCGCATCCATGCGATGTTCGCCCTGGTCAACGACGGGGTGCGGCACCGGCCCGGCGGCGCAGGACCGGCCGCCGACGCCCTGCTGGCGCCCGCCGCCCGCGCCGTGCTCGGCCTCCCCGGCCACCGTGCCACCGAGTCCGCGGCGAGCTGACGAAAAGAGCTGGTCGGCGGATAGTCGTACTGGCAGAATCCGACCTCATGTCCCAAGGTCTGCCGCCCGCCGACAATCTGCGTACGACCGAGGTCGACCTCGGCGGGCTGGTGAGCGTTCTCGCCACCCATCTGTACTCCACCCCGCTGGTCGCCCTGCGCGAACTCGTCCAGAACGCCCACGACTCGCACACCCGCCGCCGCCTCGAGGACCCGGAGTGCGCCGACGCGCCGCTCATCCGCGTCCGCGGTGACGCCGCGCGGCGCACCGTCGTCATCGAGGACACCGGCGCCGGCCTCACCGAGCCCGAGATCCACGCCTACCTCGCCACCGTCGGCACCGGCTACACCCGGATGCTGCGCGACCTGACCGGCAACCAGGACCTCATCGGCGCCTTCGGACTCGGCTTCCTCTCCGCCTTCTCCGTCGCCGAAGAGGTCACCGTCACCACGACCTCGCACCGCGAACCCCGGCTCGGCCACCGCTACCGCAGCCGCGGCGGCGAGCAGTACGGCGTCGACCCGGTCGACCCGCGGCCCGCCCCCGGCACCGCCGTCGAACTCCGCCTCAAGCCCGAGCACAGCCACCTCGCCGACGAGGACGCCCTGCGCGAGGTCCTCGGCCGCTACTGCGTGCTGCTGCCCATCCCCGTGTACGTCGGCGAGGACGAACGCCCCGTCAACGACGTCCCGGTGCCCTGGCGGCAGAGCGTGGACGGCGACCTGCACACCGCCCGGATGCAGTTCGCCTCCGCCTTCGGCCGCCGCTTCGAACCGCTCACCGCCTTCCCCGTCAGCCCCGCCGACGACACCACCGACGCCGTCGGCCTGCTCTGGGTCCAGGACGGCGGCACCTACGGCTCCACCGACAACCGCGACCTCGCCGTCTACCTGCGCGGCATGCTGCTCGCCGACGACGCCCGCGACCTGCTGCCCAGCTGGGCCGGATTCATCGGCGGCGTCGTCGAGTCCAGCCGGCTCACCCCCACCGCCAGCCGCGAGGACCTCCAGCGCGACGAGCACTACCGCGCCCTCCAGAAGGCCCTCGCCGACGCCGTCGTCGACGGCCTCTACGAGACCGCCCGGCTCCACCCCGCCGCCTGGCGCCGCATCCTCGCCCGGCACGGCCAGGACCTGCTCGGCGCCGCCCTCTGCGACGACCGCCTCTTCACCCTGCTCGCCGACGACGTCCCCGTCCCCACCTCCCAGGGCGACCTCACCGCCGGCGCACTGCGCGCCGCCGGCCGCGGCGCCCTGCACGTCGCCCTCGGCAGCAGCGGCGGCTTCGAGGAGATGCTCTACCGCGCCATGCAGGTGCCCATCGCCCGCGGCGACCGGTACGCGGTGCTGCCTTTCCTACGGCGCTACGCCCAGCTCAAGGACTGCCGGATCGTCGAACTCGGCAGCGAGAGCGGCAACCGCGAACTCTTCCGCGACCCCGCCGAACCGCTGCCCGCCGAGGAGACCGCCTGGCTCGCCGCCGCCCTCGCCGACGAGGGCGAACAGCTGGTGCCCGCCCGCTTCGACCCGCCGGGGCTGCCGCTCGTCCTCGTGCCCGACCGCGAGGCCGAACTCAAGGCCCGCATCGAGGACGACCAGGCCGACGCCCGGATACCCTCCGCGGCCCTGCGGCTCGCCCGGGCCTTCACCGCCCGCACCGACGGCACCGTCAAGGCCAGGCTCTACCTCAACCTCGCCTCGCCGGCCGTCCAGGACCTGCTCACCGCCTACCGGGCGGGGCACACGGGCAGCGCCACCGCCGCCGGGCTGCTCCGCTCGCTCAAGGTGATCATGGCCGCCGCGGGCGGCTCCGCCAACGGCGACCTCACCGCAGCCCTCACCGGCATAGGCACCGCGGTCGCCGCCCTCACCTGGGCGTAGGGCGACGTACCGGTAGGGGCGCGGGGAACTGCGCAATTCGGATGCGGGTCACTGCGCGGACCGGGCGGCCGATGCCTGTACGGGCAGCCACTCCCGGACCGTGCAGTCCTCTCCCAGCCTTCGGCCGGGAGGTACCCCTCCGCGCCCCTGAGGGTGCACCACCGGCGCCCCTGAGGGCGCACCATCGGCTTTCGTTCGTGGAGGAGTTCACCGTATGACCACCGACATCTGGGCCTGGGTGCGGGACACCCACGAGCAGCTGTCCGAGGCGGGCCACCACCGGCTCGCCACCGCCCTGGTGGAGATCGCCGGGCACGCCGTGGAGGGCCGCAACGAGCAGCTCGACGCCATGTACCCGGAGGCGCTGGCCTCCGCCCGGGCGCTCGGCCTGCCCTGGGTCGAGGTCTTCCTGCGGCACTGGCGGATGCAGAACCTGCTGAACAAGCGCCACCAGGGCGAGGCCGCGATGGCCGAGGCCGTCGACCTGCTGGAGTTCGCGCACCGCGAGGAGACCGCCTCCTGCCCCCAGTCGGTCTGCGCCGTCCAGGACTTCACCATCTGCCACGCCAACATCGACGGCCCCGGCTACGTGCCCGAGCGGCTCGCCGTGCTGGAGGAGACGCTGGAGCGGGTCGACCCGGCCCGCGCCTGCTTCGACTGCCTGTCCCGCGAGTACGCCGACACCCTGGAGGACGACGGCCGCGGCGAGGACGCCCTGGCCCACCTCGACCGCGCCCAGGCCCGCATCCAGGCGGCCGGCGAGCAGGTCTCGCTGGCCTTCGGGCACGGCAGGGCGGGTGCCCTCGTCCGGCTCGGCCGCCCCCAGGACGCCCTCGACGCGTACGACACCGCCGAGCGGGCCTACTCCGCCCGCCACGAACTCGACGACGACGACCGCCGCAAGCTGGCCGCCGGCCGGGCCGTGGCGCTCGCCGCCCTCGGCCGCAGCGAGGAGGCGCTCAAGCTGCTGCCGGACGCCGACGAGGCCGACCGCTTCCCCGACATCCGGCACCGCTGGGCGACCGCCGTGGAGACGCTGGCCGGGGCGGGCGCACTGCCGCACGGCGAACTCGCCAACGATGCCGCGCTCGGCGCCCGGCTCGCCCGCTGGGTGGGCTACCTGGACACCGCGGGCTCGCACCGCCCCTGCCTGGACCTGCTGCTGATCGTCGGCCGGCTGGCTGTCGCCCGCGGCGCCCGGACGGTCGCGCTCACCCTCGCCGCGACCGGCGAGCGCAAGCTCGGGCAGCTGCGCCGCACCGACGGCGTCGCCGACCGGCTCGCCGAACTGCGGGCCGCCGCGGAGGCGCTGCCGCTGCCCGAGGTGCCGGTGGCCGCGGCGGACCTGCCGGAGTGGCTCGGCACCCGCCAGGTCACCTTCGAGGAGGCGCTGGACCACTTCGCCGCCGCGAGCGCCGAGTCCCCGGAGGCCGCCGCGGAGCTGGCCCTGCAGACCGCGCGGGCGCTGGACGCCCTCGGCCACCCGCGGGCCGCCGCCGACCTGCTCTGGGCCCGCCTGGAGGAGGACCCGTCCGACGAGAACCTGGCCGGCATGCTCGGCCAGGTGCTGATCGACGCCGAGGACGCGGACGGCATCCGGCGGCTCGCCGAGCGCCTGATGACCGCCAGCCCCTCCGACGCGTACTGGCTCCGGGCCCGCTGGGCCGCGGCCGAGGGCCGCTGGGAGGAGGTCGGCGAGCACTGCGACGCCGTCCTCGCCCACGAGCCGGACGCCCTGAACACCCGCCGCCTCGCGGCCGCCGCCGCCACCCGCCTCGGTGACCACGCGCGCGCCCAGCGGCTCTACCAGGAGCTGCTGGAGCACGCGGTGCCCGCCGACGAGGCCGGCGAGGAGGAGCACCGCGCCGTCCAGGAGCCCGACCTGTGGCACCTGATCACCGCGGCGACCGCCAACCGGGACTGGGCCGCCGTCCGCAGCGCCGGCGCCCTGATCGGCATCGAGTTCGACACCGACGAGGGCCCGGTGGACGAGGAGTGGCAGATGGTCACCGTCCGCGCCACCCGCAGCAACGGGGCGAGCGTCGACCTGCCCGCCGTGCGCACCGGCCCGGCCACCGCACGGATCCTGCCGGTGCTCGGCGACGACGTCCCGCTCAACCACCGCGACGTGGTGGTGTTCGGCCCGGCCGTGCTCAACGAGCGCCCCGACGAGGACGAGCGGGACGGCTGGCGGCCGGTCTTCGCCCAGCTCGCCCTGCTCGACCCGGCCGGCTACACCACGTACTGGCTGGACGGCGCCCGGCCCGACGGGGACGCCTGGTGGGCGCTGCGCGAGGCCCTGGAGGCCGAGGGGTACGGGCTGTGGGCGTACAGCGGCGAGCAGTACGAGATCACCGACCCGGCCGACGAGGACGGCGTCCTGCCGGGCATCTACGCCGCGCTCGGTGTGCCGCCGACCGCCTCCACCGCCGAGGCGGACGCCCTGCTGCAGCGCCTGACGGGCGACTGGGAGCACCCGCTGAGCTGGCTCGACCTGGCCGCGGCGGCGGGCGCCGACACCGCCCGGCACGAGGACATCGTCCGCCGCTACGGGCTCTGACCGGGGCGCGGCTCCCGGCCCGCGGGCCGGGAGCCGCACTGCGGGCGGTATGTCCGCGAATGTCCGGTCCGGTGTCCCGTCCGGTGTGCGGCGGCCGTCCGGTCCGCCGCTGCGGACATGTGCGTCCGCGCGTTCGATCGGGCAAGGTGGGGCGCAGGATCGGAGCGTGGCCGGCGCGGCCACCAGGGGCGGCGAGGAGTGGCGGACGTGCCGAAGCGGGGTCGGCCGGGCGGCGGCAAGAAGTCCAGGGGCGGCCGGCGGGCCGCACCCGCGGTGGCGCCCGCGGCCCGCACCCCGGAGACGCCCGCCGCAGCGCGCAGGACCGCGCCGCCCACCGAGGGACTGCTCGGCCCCGACGCGCCCGCCCGCCCGCGGGGGACCGCGGTGCCGCTCGCCCCGCCGCCCCCGCCCACCGAGGGCCTGCTGACCCCCGCCACGGCCGGCAAGGGCCCCGAGGACACCCTCACCCCCGACGACTGGCGCGTCGCCGGCTACACCCCGGCCGCCGGCATCGACCTCTCCGAGCTGCAGGAGGGCGCCCCCGGGGCGGCGCCCTGGCCGGACCGGATGCGCACCCTGCTGCGCACCCCGATGACCGAGCGGCCCGCGTTCGAGCGGACCCCGCGCGACCTGCACCCCTCCGCCGCCCGGCACGTGCCGCGGGTGCTCGACCTCACACTGCGGATCGGCGAGCTGCTGCTGGCCAGCGGCGAGGCCGCCGAGGACGTCGAGGCCGCCATGCTGGGCATCGCGCACGCCTACCGGCTGGACCACTGCGAGCCGCAGGTCACCTTCACCCTGATCTCCATCTCGTACCACCCGTCTCTGATCGACCCGCCGGTCAGCGCGGCCCGCACCGTTCGGCGCCGGACCTCCGACTACACCCGGCTCGCGGCCGTCCACCGGCTGGTCGCGGACATCACCGCCGAGAGGATCCCGGTCAACGACGCCTACCGCCGGCTCGCGGTGATCCGCCGCAACCGCCACCCGTACCCGGTCTGGCTGCTGGCCCTGGCCACCGGCCTGCTGGCGGGCGCGGCCACCTTCCTGGTCGGCGGCCGGATCGACGGCAAGGCCTGGCTGGTCTTCGCGGGCGCGTTCCTGGCCGCCGTGGTCGGCGACCGGCTCGCCTCGCTGGTCGCCCGGCGCGGACTGCCGGAGTTCTACCAGTTCGTGGTCGCCGCGACACCGGCCGCACTGATCGGCATCGTGCTGTCCTTCAACGACCTGCACCTGCGCGGCTCGGTGGTGATCACCGGCGGCCTGTTCGCCCTGCTGCCCGGCCGGGCGATGGTCGCCGCCGTCCAGGACGGCCTCACCGGCTTCTACATCACCGCCGCCGCCCGCCTGCTGGAGGTGCTCTACCTGATCGCCGGCATCGTCATCGGCGTGATGTCGGTGCTCTACCTGGGCGTCAACTACAACGCCAAGCTGCGGCCGGACGAATCCATCGGCGGCACCGTCGACCCGCCGATCCAGCTGCTCGCCGCCATGGTGCTCGCCCTGGCGTTCGCGGTGCTGCTGCAGACCGACCGCCGCACCCTGCCGATGGCGGTCGTGATGAGCGGCATCGGCTGGTCCACCTACGGCGTGCTGGTGAACGCCGGGGTCTCGCCGATCGCCGCGACCGGCCTGGCGGCGGGCCTGGTCGGCCTGTTCGGCCAGCTGACGGCCCGCTACCGGCGCACCTCCGCACTGCCGTACGTCACCGCGGCGATCGGCCCGCTGATGCCCGGATCGGCGATGTACCTCGGCATGCTGGCCTTCGCCCAGGGGCACGCCAGCGCCGGCCTGGTCTCCGTCACCCGGGCCGCCGCCCTGGCCATGGCCCTCGCGATCGGCGTCAACCTGGGAGGCGAGGTGGCCCGACTCTTCCTCAAGACCCCCGGCGCGACCGACCCGCTCGCGCCCCATCTGCTCGTCCCCCGCCGGGCGGCCAAGCGCACCCGGGGCTTCTGACCGGTCGTTGGCCCGTCGACGCCCCGGAGCACCACCGAGAACGAAGGCACCACCCGTGATCAACGACCTGCTGGACGGCTACCGCGAACACATCGTCGATGCGCACAAGCAGCCGCTCTTCCTGCTGCTCGTCGGGTTCATCGTGGCGTTCGTCGGCATCCGCTTCAGCGTGCGGATGATCCGCGCCCAGGTGCGCTGGTGGCCGGGCAACATCACCCCCGGCGGGCTGCACATCCACCACATGGTGTTCGGCCTGGGCTTCCTGCTGGTCGGCGGGATCGGCGTGTTCGCCACCAACGGCGGCCACCCCTGGATCGACTGGTTCGGCCTCTGCTTCGGCATCGGCTGCGGCCTGGTGCTCGACGAGTTCGCGTTGATCCTGCACCTGGACGACGTCTACTGGAGCGAACAGGGCCGCAAGTCGGTGGACGCCGTCGTCCTGGTCCTGCTCGGCACCGCACTGCTGCTCACCGGCTACGTGCCGCTCGGCGTCGTCCCGGGCCAGTCCTCTCCGACGGGGGAGGGTCGCTGGGGCCTGGTCGCGGTGATCTCGGTGAACGCCCTGGTCTCGGTCGTCGCCCTGATCAAGGGCAAGCTGTGGACCGGCCTGCTCGGCATCATGGTGCCCGGCCTGGCCTGGGTCGGCGCCGTCCGGCTGGCCCGCCCCGGCAGTCCGTGGGCGCGCTGGCGGTACACCGGGCGGCCGCGCCGCATGCAGCGGGCCGTCCGCCGCGAACGGCTGCTGCACGCCCGCGCCGACCTCGCCCGCACCTGGCTCTTCGACCTGATCGCCGGCGCCCCCGACAAGGTGCCCGCGCACCACACCGCCACCCACCGGGTCGCCGAGCGGATGGCCGCCCGCGCCACCGCCCACCTGGACGCCCAGCACGCCCGCAGGCTCGCCCGCCGCTCGGCCCGGCTCGCCGACCGCCGGGCCGCCGCCCTCGCCGCCCGGCAGGCCGGCGCCACGGCCGCCCACCCCGTGGCCGCCGCACCCGACCCGGAACGGCAGGCCCTGGCACACGCCCGCCGCCGCACCGTCCGGGCCGGCCGCCAGCGGGTGTACGCCGCCCGCCCGGCCCCGTCGGAGACCCCGGAACAGCACACCCCGTACCGCCACCCCCGCCTCCCGCACCCCCAACCCCGCCGCCCGAACTGACCCGTGAGCGGCTTGCCTACGCCGCCACCGGGGTGCGTGCGGCGAGTTCGGTGATCCGGTGCGGGGCGTCCGTGCTCGGCTCCCAGCCGAGTTCGCGGCGGGCCCGTTCGGCCGACAGCCGCAGGTTGGTGGCCAGCATGGCCGCCGCCAGCGGCGCCGGCCGGAACAGCCAGCGCGGCACGCTCATCGGCCGCGGAGCACCGAAGGCCTCGGCGACCGCCCGGACGTGGGCGCCGAACCCGAGCGGCAGGCCGTCGGCGATGTTGTACGCCCGGCCGTTGCGGCCGCGCTCCAGCCCGAGGACCAGCGCCCGGGCGGCGTCGTCCACGTCCACCCAGGACAGCTTCCGGCCGTGGTCCGGGGTGACCGGCAGCGCCCGGCGGCGCAGCAGCGGCAGCACGGTGGTCTCGGTGACGCCCGAGCCGTAGAGCAGGCCGAAGCGCAGGCTGACCGCCTCCAGACCGTCGGCGGCGAAGGCGAGGTCCTCCTTGGCGCGCACGGCGTCCACGTGGGCCCGCTCCCGGAGGTCGGGCACCCGCGGGCCGTACGCGACGCGGTCCTCCTCCAGCGGCCGGTCGCCGTGGTCGCCGTACCCGTAGCCGAACATCATCGTCTCCAGGACGATCCGCCGGGCGCCGACGGCCCGGGCGGCCTTCAGCAGGTTGACGGTGCCGGTGGTGCGCAGCGCATCGGTGCCGTCCATGTCCCGGTGCCGCATCATCGACCTGCCCTGCAGGGCGGTCGCGGCGTGCACCACCGCGTCGAAGGACTGCCCGTCGACCGCGCGCAGCACCGCCTCGCGGTCCAGCAGGTCCGCCCGGAGCGCGTTCGCCGGACCGCGGCCGAGCCCGGCGACCTCGTGCCCGGCCGCGGCCAGCTCCCGGGCCGTCCGCTGCCCGAGCACCCCGCTCGCTCCTGCCAGGAGAACCCTCATCGTCCTGCTCCCTCCGTTGCGGCGGCACCGGCTCCTGCGCGGCGCTCCACCAGACGGACGGGACAGCGCCCCGGAACGTGACAGCGCCCGGCGCGCTCCGCGCCGCACCGCCCGCCCCGGGGTGCGGGAAATTCGGATGCCGGGCCCGCGGACCGGTCGTACGGTGACCGAATGGGCACCGACGCAGCGGCCGGGGACGGCCGACCCACCGACAGGCACACCGACGGACCGGCAGAGGGGCGCCAGGCCGGGCAGGACGGCATCGAGATCCGTGCCGTCACCGCGGACGAGCTCCCGCTGTGGGACCGCGCCGTCGCCCGCGGCTTCCTGCGCCCGCACCTCGACGAGGGCACCGAGTTCCGCCGCCTCAGCTTCCGGCCCGGCCGCTTCCTCGGCGCCTTCGACCCGTACGACCCGGGCCGCTGCGTCGCCACCTTCCGCAGCTTCGACACCGAGCTGACGGTGCCCGGCGGCGCCCTGCTGCCGGTGGACGCGATCACCGCCGTCACCGTGAACTCCACGCACCGCCGCCGCGGCCTGCTCTCCCGCATGATGGCCCGGGACCTCGCCGCCGCCCGGGAGCGCGGCGCCGCCGCGGCCATCCTGATCGCCGCCGAGTACCCGATCTACGGCCGGTACGGCTTCGGCCCCGCCACCCGCAACCAGTCCTGGACGGTCGACGTCAACCGCGGCCGGCTCCGCGACGACCTGCCGGCCGGCACCGGCCGCACCGACTTCGTCACCATGGCGGAGGCCCGCAAGTACGGCGCCGAGCTGCACGAGCGCTGGCGGCGCACCCAGCCCGGCGCGATCGGCCGCAACCCGGTCTGGTGGCAGCTGCGCACCGGCGAGGCGACCCTGCCGGGCTTCGACTGGCGGGAGCCGTTCACCGCCCTGCACCGCGACGCCGAGGGCACCGTCACCGGCCTGATCAGCTACACCGTCGACGACACCTGGGTGGCCAACAACCCGGACTGCACCCTCACCGTCGTCGACTTCCTCGCCATGGACCGGGAGGCCGCCCTCGCGCTGTGGCGGCTCGCCCTCTCGGTCGACTGGGTGCGCACCGTGGCGGTCGGCAACATCGGCCCGGACGACCCGCTGCCGCTGCTGCTCACCGACCCGCGCGCGGCCGTCCCGGCCAAGGACAGCTCCGACTTCCTCTGGCTGCGGCTGCTGGACGTGCCCGCCGCCTTCGCCGCCCGCAGCTACCGGGCGCCCGGGCGGCTCGTCCTGGACGTCACCGACCCGGGCGGCTACGCGGCCGGCCGGTGGGCACTGGAGACCGCGGCCGACGGCACCGGCCGCTGCACCCCGACGGAGGACCCCGCCGACCTCGCCCTGGACGCCCCGGCACTCGCCTCGCTGTACCTCGGGACGGAGTCCGCGGTGCGGCTGGCCGCGGCGGGCCTGGTGGCCGAGCTCACCCCGGGCGCGGCGGACCGCGCCGACCTGCTGCTGCGCACCGCGGTCCAGGCCTGGAACCCGGACATCTTCTGAGCCGCATTGTCGCCCGCTCGCCTCCGGGCCCTCTTGACCCGGCGCCGACGGTCGTCGCGCTGATCGTCGCCCGCTCGCCTCCGGGCCCTCTTGACCCGGCGCCGACGGTCGTCGCTCCGTCGCTGCGCTCCCTCGCTCCTCCCTTTCGACGCCGGCGGGCCCTTCGGCTCGGGGCGGGTTGCCGCCGTCAGGTCGCGGTGCGGCCGATGGTCGGCAGGATGAAGTCCTGGATGAGGCCCTTGACGTCCCGCACCAGCGGGCGGAACACCCGGTAGCGGGAGAGCACGACCACCTTGGCGACCATGGGGGTGGACCGGCGGACGAACTCGCGGGTCCGCTCCTGGTCGGGGGTGTGGTCGAAGACCCAGTACAGCACGATGATCATCAGGTGCAGCCAGAGCAGGTCCGGCAGCAGCTCGCGGAGCTCCGGGTCGAGCTTGGGCGCGATGTCGGAGCCGGTGAGGACGTCCCGGAAGAGGCCGACGGCGGTGGCCCTGGCCCGGTGCGACTCGTTGGCGAACGGGCTGAGCGAGCTGTTCGGGTCGGCGGCCGTGCGGAAGAACTGGGCGGCGAACTCGTGGTACGGCGCCGCACAGTCCAGCCAGGAGCCCAGCGCGATGTACAGGCGGTCGGCGAACTCGGTGTGGCCGTGCAGCTTCTCGGTGGCGTCCCGTGCGTGCTCGACCGTCATGCCGTCGTAGAAACCCTGGATCAGGAATTCCTTCGACGCGAAGTAGTAGTAGGTGTTCCCGACCGAGATCCCGGCCTCGGCGGCGATGGCGCGCATGGTGGTCTTCTCGTAGCCGCGCTCCTGGAAGAGGCGCATCGCGGTCTCGAGGATCAGGGCGCGGGTCTGCTCGCTCTTGCCGGTCTTGGGGCGCGCCCGGCCGCCGGGGAGCTCCGCCCCGAGGGCCTGGTCCTGGGCGCTGTCGTCCATGCCGCGGGTGCTGCCCTTCTGCTCGTCCACGGCCCTGAGCCTAGCCGGGCCCGGGCGGCCTCCCGTCCCTGCCGGTGCGGCCGGGGGCCGTGCGGGTCCGTACCGGATCCCCCCTCCGTACCCGGTACGGCCCGCGCTTGGTTTTGAACGCGTTCAAAACCTGTGGAGACTCTAGAGGCGGCAGTGGACATGTTCAAGTGGCGGGATGGATCCCCGAGGCGGCCCGGCGGCCGGTGGCCGGTGCGGCTGTGGCAGGCTCGGGCCATGACCGCAGAGATCACCGTCCGGGCCGGGGGGCCCGCCGACGCGGACGCCGTCGCCGCCCTGCACGCCGACAGCCGGCGGACGGCCTACCGGGGGCTCGTCCCGGACGAGGCGCTCGGCGACGGTCTGCCCGCCCAGCGGCGGGAGATCTGGTCCCTGCGGCTCACCGTCGACTACGGCGGCCCCGGGAACACCCCCGACCTGCTGCTCGCCGAGGACCCCGGCGGCGACCTGCTCGGCTTCGCCTACCTCGTGCCCGAGCCGGACGGCCGCGTCCTGCTGGACAACCTGCACGTCCGCCCGGGCCGCACCGGGGGCGGCATCGGCAGCCTGCTGCTGCGCGCCGCACTCGAACGGGCCGCACCCGCCGAACTCCGCCTGGAGGTGCTGCGCGCCAACCACCGCGCCGTCGCCTTCTACGAGCGCGAGGGCGGTGTGCGCACCGCCGAGCTGACCGGGATCTTCCCCGGTGGCCACGAACTCGACGAGTACGAGTACAGCTGGCCGCCTCACCGGTCGTAGACGGTAACCGCCACGCCGCGTTCGGACAGCCGGGCGCGGACCAGCGGCTCGACCCGCTCCCACTTCCCGCCGGCCAGCCCGCAGCCGATCCGCGGCATGTGCACCGACGCGCCCAGCCGCAGGGCGTGCCCGGCCAGCGCCGCCAGCCCGGTGTCGATCGCCTCGTAGCGCACCGGCACACCGGTGGAGCGGCCCGTCCGGATGCCGCGCTGGCCGACGATGTTGGCCACCCACAGGTACGGGCCCACCTGCACCAGCTGCACCGCACCGAGCCCGAAGTCGTTCTTCGCCCGCCCGCGGTGCCAGGCCCGGTACGCGGCCTCCGGCTCCGGCCAGCGCCGGGACAGCGCCAGTACGAAGCCCTTGCCCCACCCGCCCAGGTCGTTGCAGACGTGCGCGATCACCTTGGTGCCCGCGCCCTGCGGCGCGCTCGCGTCCCCGCGTACGTACGTGATCTCCGCCCCCATGCGTGCGACGTTAGCGCGCGGCACCGACAGCGGGCGCGTCCATTTCGGCGGGCTCCCCGGCGGGATGTCCCGCAGCGGCGGGTGCCGCGGCCGGCCCGCCGCGCAGCAGGCGGAGACCGGAGGCCGCGATCAGCAGGGCGGTGGCCGCGGCGGCGGCCGGCACCAGGTAGCCGGTGCCCGCGGCGGCCCGCTCGGCGACCGCCCCGCCGAGCGCCGAGCCGGCCGAGATGCCGACCAGGATCGCCGAGACCGCGGCCGCCATCCCCTCGTTCAACCGGCCCGCCGGCAGCAGCTGCTGCACCAGCGTCATCCCGCTCACCATGGTCGGCGCGGTGCCCGAACCCGCCAGGAACAGCGCCGGGGCCAGCAGCACCGGTCCGGCACCCGAGAGGCCCACGGCCAGGGGGAGCAGCAGCAGTACGGCCATTGCGGCCACCCCGCCCACCAGCCGCACGACAGGACTGCGCCGTACCGGCAGCAGCCCGAACGCGAGCCCCGAGACGCAGGACCCGGCCGCCACCAGCCCGAGCAGCAGCCCGCCGAGCGGACGCACGCCGTGGGCGTCCGTCCAGGCGATCGTCGTGACCTCCATCGAGCCGAACACCACCCCGGAGCACAGGAACACCGGAACCAGCACCCACAGCCCGGCCGGCACGGCCTTCCCCCGCCGGCCGACGGGCCCGGTGGGGTCGACGCGCGGCGACGGCGGCGGCTCGGTGCCGCGCTGCACGGCCAGCAGCAGCACCCCGGTCACGCAGAACAGGCCCGAGGCCAGCAGCCCGGCCTCCGGGAAGAGCGCACCGCAGAGCAGCACCGCCAGCACCGGGCCGGTCATGAAGCACAGCTCGTCCAGCGCCTGCTCCAGGGAGTTGGCGAGGTGCAGGCGCTCGTCGCCGGGCAGCAGGTGTGCCCACCGGGCCCGCACCATGCCGCCCAGGTTGGGCACCACCGAGGACGCGGCCCAGCAGAGGAACAGCGTCCAGTCCGGCGCGCCGAGGCGGACACACAGCAGCAGGCCGGTGATCGGCACCCCGGCCGCGAGCACGGCCGGCACCGCGACCCTGGCCTGCCCGTACCGGTCCACCAGCCGTCCGAGCAGCGGCATCCCGATCGCCAGGGTGACCAGGCCGGACGCGGTGACGGCACCGGCCAGCGCGTACGAGCCGCGCCGCTCGGAGATCATCACGACGACGGACACCCCGCCCATCGAGGCGGAGAGGCGGGCGAGCAGCCCGGCCAGGGTGAAGGCGAGCGCCCCGGGCAGGGCGAGCAGGCGTCGGTACGCGGCGAACACGGAACTCCCGGTGGAGGCTTTGGCGGTGGCACCAGCCTGGCCGCCCGCGCGGTGCGCGGTCCAACACCTGTTCGGCCGGATCGACGCATTCTCGTTGTCAATCGCCGCATCGGCGCCTACGCTGCCGGGACCATGCCCCAGGACCTGCACCCCCGCCTGCTGCGCGGCTTCGTCGCGACCGCCGAGACCCTGCACTTCGGCCGCGCCGCCGCCCGGCTGCACGTCGCCCAGCAGGCGCTCAGCCGCGATGTCCGCGCACTGGAGCAGCAGTTGGGCGAGGTGCTGTTCCACCGCACCACGCGCAGCGTGCAGCTCTCCCCGGCGGGGGAGGCGCTGCTGCCGCAGGTCCGCCGCCTGCTCGCACTGCACGACGAGATCGTCTCCTCGACACGGACCAGGCCGCTGCTGGTCGACCTCGGCAACGAGGTGGACGGCAGCGACCTGACGCAGTACCGGCTGCTCGCCGCAGCCCGCGCCGCCCTGCCGGACGCGGAGCTGCTGGCCCGCTTCCACGGCGGACTCGCCGCCGCGGCGGACGAGTTGCTCGCCCACCGGCTGGACGTGTCCTTCGGCCGGTGGGCCGGACTGCCCGCCCCCGTGCAGGCCCAGCTCGTCCAGGTGCCGCTCCGGTTGGAGCCCGTGGCGGTCTTCCTGCCGGAGGACCACCCGCTGGCCGGGCGCCCCGCCGTCCCGATGGCGGCCCTGGCCGGCCACCCCGTGGACGTCCTGGTCGGCAACCCGGCCACCACCGAGTGGGCCGGCCTGGGGCTCGCCCTCCTGCAGGCGCACGGCCTGCGGGCCGCGGACGGGCACGCCCCACCGGTCGGTGCCGCCGAACTCGCCCGCTACCTCGCCCGGCACCGCGAGCCCGTGCTCACCACCGTCGGCGGCCCCGACATCCCCGGCACCGTCACCCGGCCACTGGTCGACCCGGTGCCGCTCTGCCTGGTGAGCCTCGTCCACCGGCCCGGGCTGCGGCACCCCGGGCTCACCGCGTTGCTCGCCGCGGCCGCGCGGCTCGGCGGCCCCGAGGGCTGGCTGCGCCGGCCGCCGGGCAGCTGGCTGCCGGACGAGGACGCCGCCCTGCTGTCCCGGTGAGCCGGTGCGGCCGGGTCGCCGCCGGGAGCCGCGGGTCGGCGGTCCGCGGCGAGGGTGTCGGCGTGGACGACGCAGGCCGTCCCGGACATGGCGGCGCCCCCGCCGCGGGTGCGGTGGGGGCGTGGCCGGGTGGAGCGAACCGTCGTGCCGTCAGGCGGCCTTGACGGCGGAGATGTCGAAGGTGAGCTTGACCTTCTCACCGATCAGCACGCCGCCGGTCTCCAGTGCGGCGTTGTAGGTGAGGCCCCACTCGGTGCGGTCGACGGTGGTGCGGCCCTCGAAGCCGACCCGGGCGGCGCCGTACACGTCGGTGGCGTGGCCGGTGTAGTCGAGGTCGAGGACGACCGGCTTGGTGGTGTCCTTGATGGTGAGCTCGCCGGTCATCCGGTACGTGTCCTCGCCGATCCGCTCGGCGGAGGTGGAGCGGAAGCGGATCTCCGGGTACGTCTCGGCGGCGAAGAAGTCCCCGGTGCGCAGGTGCTCGTCGCGCTGGGCCTGGTTGGTGTCGACGCTCGCGACCTTGATCACCAGCTCGGCGGAGGACTTGGACGGGTCGCTGCCGTCCAGGCTCAGCCTGCCGTCGTACTCGGTGAACTCGCCGCGGACGTTGGTCACCATCGCGTGCCGGACGGCGAAGCCGATGCGACTGTGGGACGGGTCGATGGCCCAGTCGCCGCTGAGGTGGCCCAGGTCCGGACCGGCGGCGGGGGTGGCGACGGTGGCGGTGGTGTCGTTGCGGCGGCCGAAGATGCCCATGGTTCCTCCTCGATTGCGAAGCCTGATTGTTTAGGCTTCAACTTGTTGGCTCCACCATAACCCCATCTGGTTCAAAGTTCAACCATCAGTGCGGGGTGGTTCCCGGAATCCCTCCGGGAACCACCCCTCCGGCCGTACCGAGCCGATCAGGCGCCGGCCTGTGCCACCAGCTCGAAGGCCGTCCGGCCGTCGATCGTCTCCCGGATGATGTCCGCGTGGCCGGCGTGCCGGCCCTGCTCCTGGATCAGGTGCAGCAGCACCCAGCGCGCGGTGCGCCGGCTGTTCGGCGGGAACCACGGCGCCTGCGGCAGCGGGAAGTCCACATCCAGGCTCGGCAGCGAGCGGACGATCTCCTCGGTCTCCGCCGCCACCCGCTCGAACTCCTTCAGCCAGTGCTCCACCGTCTCGCCCTCGCCCAGGCGGTACTCCTCCGCCCAGTCCTTCGGGCCGTCCTCGGCCCGTCCCATCAGCTGCTCGACGATCCAGTACCGCTCGGTGCGCGCCGCGTGCCGCAGCAGCACCGCCAGCGAAAGGCTGCTCGCCGTCGGCGTGGCGGCCGCCTGCTCCTCGGTCAGCCCGAGCACCGCGCGGCGCAGCCCGCCGCGCTGCGCGTCCAGGAAGGACAGCAGGGCGTCGCGCTCGTCGGTCTCCGCGTTCACCAGCGTCGGCATCTCGGCCACCTCTCGTCGTCCCGCTGCCGGGCTCTCCGGCTTCGGTACGACCGACGCTATCGAGCCTTGCGGACAACCACTGTCCTCGACTGTGCTGTCGGCAGCCCCGGTTAAGGTGAACCGTCCGCCCACGGAAGGTGCCCCGATGGACGCGCTGCACGCGCTCTGGCAGGACGGCGGCCGGCTCGCCCTCTGGGCCGAGAGCGCCGCCGCGTACCTCGACCGGCACCCCGGCCCCGTCCGGGCCGCCGGGGCCGCCCGGGGCGCCGCGCCCGCCACCCACCCGTTCGCCCTGCCGGCCGCCGGCACCGCCCGGCTGCTCGCCGGACTCGGCCCCGGCCCCGGCTGGCTCGCCGACCGGGCCGCCGAACGCTGGGCCACCCTGCACCTGCCCTCGCTCGGCGCCGCCCCCTCCCCCTCCCCCCAACTGCCGGTCGGCACCCGGTCGCAGGGCACCGCACCCACTCCCTGGCGGGTCCCCGTCCTCGTCCTCTCCGGCCCGCACACCGCCCAGTTCCTCGGTGCGCTCTTCGACCCGCACCGGGCGAGCGCGCACTGCCAGCCCGACGACGGCCCGCCCACCGAACTCGCCTACGGCGCCTCGCTGCGCTGGCTCACCGCCGTCCACGACCTCGCCTGGCGGATGGTCGGCCGCGGCCGCGTCCTGCCCGCACTGCGCGACCAGGACGGCACCCCGTACGCCTGCTGGCGGCCCGCACCCGACGGAGAGGACCGCGCCGAGGCCGCCGCCCTCGCCCGCGGCTGCCCCCGGGTCGTCCTCGCCGCCGACGCGGCCGCGGCGGGCGGCCGCCGCCGCGCCGACACCCTGCTCGCCGACGTCCTCGACACCCTCACCGACCTGGAGGCCAGGGCCGCCCTCGCCGACCTGCCGCCCCCGCCCGGCAAAGACCCCTGGCTGACCGCCCTGCACGCCCCCGACGGCCGCCTCGACACCGCCCCCGACACCCTCGGCCCGCTCGCCGCGGGACTCGCCGCCTGGCACGCCAAGGCACCGGCCGACCCCGCCGTCCGCCTCGTCCTGCGCCTCGCCGAACCGCTCGGCCCCGCCGACGACGACCCCGACGGCCGCCCCGATGACGACGACTGGCGCCTCGACCTGCTGCTCCAGGCCGCCGACCGGCCGTCGCTGCTCGTCCCCGCCGCCGAGCTGTGGACGGAAGGCCCCGGCCACGCCGCACTCGCCCGCACCACCCGCCGCCCCGAGGCCGCCCTCGCCGCCGAGATCGACCGCGCCGCCCTGCTCTACCCGGCGCTGCGTGGCACCGCCCGGGAGATCCGGCCGACCGGCCTCGCCCTCGACCGGGCCGGCGCCCTCGCCTTCCTGCGGGACGCCGCACCCGCCCTCGCCGATGCCGGATTCGGCATCCACCTGCCCAGCTGGTGGCAGCGCCGGCCCGGACTCGGCCTCACCCTCGCCGCCCGCACCGGCACCCCCGGCGCCGTCGAACAGCCCGCCCGGATCGACCGCGACGACCTCGTCGCCTTCCGCTGGCAGGCCGCCCTCGGCGACACCGCCCTCACCGAGGACGAACTCGCCGAACTCGCCGCCGCCCAGCAAGGGCTCGTCCGGCTGCGCGGCCGCTGGACGGAGGTCGACCCCGCCCAGATCCGCGCCGCCCACGCCTTCCTCACCCGGCACGCCACCGGCACCATGGACCGCGCCGACCTGCTCCGCCTCGCCCTCGACGACACCGCGAGCATCGCCGGGCTCCCCGTCACCGCCGTGCACGCCGACGGCCCGATCGGCGACCTGCTGGCCGGCCGGGCCGGCACCCGCCCCGCCGACGCCGCCGACACCGACCCGCCCGGATTCCACGGCGACCTCCGCCCCTACCAGCGGCGCGGCACCGCCTGGCTGCACGCCCTCGGCCGGCTCGGCCTCGGTGCCGTCCTCGCCGACGACATGGGCCTCGGCAAGACCGTGCAGACCCTCGCCCTGCTCGCCCGCGAACACGCCGAGGGCGCCACCGGCCCCGTCCTGCTGGTCTGCCCGACCTCCGTGGTCGGCACCTGGCAGAAGGAGGCCGCCCGCTTCACCCCCGGGCTGCGGGTGCACGTCCACCACGGCGCCGAACGCGGCGCCGCCCGTGCCGCCGCGGCCCGCGCCGACCTCGTCGTCACCACCTACGACACCGTCCGGCGCGACGCCGCCGACCTGCGCACCGTGCGCTGGCGGCGGATCGTCGCCGACGAGGCGCAGGCCGTCAAGAACAGCGCCGCCGACCGCTCCCGCGCCCTGCGCGCGCTGCCCTCCGGGCCGCGCATCGCCCTCACCGGCACCCCCGTGGAGAACCGGCTCGCCGAACTCCACGCCGTCCTCGACTTCACCAACCCCGGCCTCTTCGGCACCGCCGAGTCCTTCCGCGAACGCTTCGCCGTCCCCGTCGAGCAGAACGCCAACCCCGCCGCCGCCGAACGGCTGCGCCGCCTCGCCGGGCCGTTCCTGCTGCGCCGGGTCAAGAGCGACCCGGCGATCGCCATCGACCTGCCCGCCAAGCAGGAGTTCACCGTGCCCTGCGCCCTCACCGCCGAACAGGCCGGGCTCTACCGGGCCGTGGTGGCCGACCTGCTGCAGCGGGTCGAGGGCGCCCGCGGCGTCGAGCGCAAGGGCGCGGTGCTGTCCGCGCTCGGCCGGCTCAAGCAGGTCTGCAACCACCCGGCCCAACTCGTCCACGACCGCGGAGAACTGGCCGGCCGCTCCGGCAAGATCGACCGCCTCGAGGAGATCCTCGCCGCGGCCCTGGCGGGCGGCGACCGCACCCTCGTCTTCAGCCAGTACGCGGGCTTCACCGCCCGGCTCCGCCCCTACCTCGCCGAACGGCTCGGCACCGAAATCCTCCACCTGCACGGGGCGGTGCCCCGGACGGAACGCGAGCGGCTCGTCGAGCGCTTCCAACAGCCCGACGGGCCGGGGGTGTTCCTGCTCTCGCTGCGGGCCGGCGGCACCGGGCTCACCCTCACCGCCGCCAACCAGGTCGTCCACCTCGACCGCTGGTGGAACCCGGCCGTCGAGGACCAGGCCACCGACCGCGCCCACCGGATCGGCCAGCGCCGGGGCGTCCAGGTGCGCCGGCTGGTGTGCACCGGCACCGTCGAGGAGCGGATCGGCGAGCTGATCGAGGCCAAGCGCACCCTGGCCGGCACCGTCGTCGGCGAGGGCGAGCAGTGGCTCACCGAACTCTCCACCGACGCCCTGCGCGACCTGCTGACCCTCTCCGCCGACGTGACCGGAGGCTGACGCCGATGACCGCCGAACGCAGCTCCGCCGAGCACCCCACCGAGCCCGGTTCCGCCGAGCGCGCCGGCGAGACCCCCGCCGGGCTGCTGCCGCCGAGCGCCGCCGCGGAGGCCGCCGAGCGCGACCGCGCCTTCTGGGCGGGTGAGTTCACCCTCCGCTCCGACGACACCCCCGACCGCCAGCCGGCCCCCGCACTCGACCCGCTCGGCCCGTCCGGCACCACCGTCCGCGGCCGCGACCTCGCCGAGCTGCTCGCCCCCGCGTACCGGAGGTTCACCGGCCGCGGCTGAACCCGCCGGCAGCGCATGTCACGTTTCCGGGGCCTGCGCCGTCCACCCTCCGAAGTCCGCAACGACCCAGGAGGAACCGGTCATGGCCCGCATCGCGCTCACCCCGCCCCGCACTCTGCTCAACCGCATCGGCGCCTGGTACTCCCGGCGGACGTACGGCAAGGTCCTCGAACCGGGCCTCGCCCTCGGCCACAACGGCCGGGTGCTGCTCTCCTACGTCCGCATGGAACGCGGCGTCGCCCGCTGGAACGCCCTCGACCCCGGCCTCAAGCACCTCGCCGTGATGGCCACCGCCGCCAGGATCAACTGCTCCTGGTGCATGGACTTCGGCCACTGGGAGGCCGACGGGCTCGGCCTCCCGCTCGACAAGATCGCCCTGGTGCCGCAGTGGCGCGAGCACACCGAGGAGTTCACCGAGCTCGAACTCCAGGTCATGGAGTACGCCGAGGCCATGACCGAGACCGAGCCCGCCGTCCCCGACGAGCTCGCGGCCGCCCTGATCGCCCGCCTCGGCGAGGCCGCCTTCGTCGAACTCACCGCGATGGTCTCGCTGGAGAACTTCCGCTCCCGCATCAACAGCGCCTTCGGACTGACCAGCCAGGGCTTCTCCGAGTCCTGCGCCGTTCCGGCCCGGGGCTGACCGGCCGCACCGATCCGACCGGCCGTCATGTCGGCCCGGGAAAACCCGCTGCGCGGCCGGCCGGGCGGCTGGCAGGGTGGCCGGATGACCGAGCTGCGCCAGATCCGGGCCGACTACGACGACCGCACCATCGTGGTGTACCAGGCGTACGCACCGGCGATCGCCGGCCCGGCAGTGGCGGCCGGCCGCTTCGTGGACCCCTTCTCGCGCGGCCGGATGACCTGGATCAAGCCGTCCTTCCGCTGGCTGATGCACCGCAGCAACTGGGCCCGCAAGCCCGGCCAGGAGCGGGTGCTGGCCGTCCGGATCACCCGCGAGGGCTGGGAGCGGGCGCTCGCCGAGTCCGCCCTCACCACGGGCGACCCGGCCGCCCTGGCCGGTGCCGCCGTGCACGTCCAGTGGGACCCGGAGCGCTCCGCCGCCGGTGCCGCCCTCAACCACTACAGCATCCAGGTCGGCGTGGGCCGGACCCTGATCGGCGCCTTCGTGGACGACTGGACGGTCTCCGTCACCGACCTGACCCCGCAGGTGCACCGGATCGCCGGGCTGATCCGGGCCGGACGGAACGCGCAGGCCGTCCGGATGCTCCCCGCCGAGCGCCCCTACCCGCTGGCGCCCGAACTCGCCCGCCGCCTGGGGATCACCGCCAGGCGCTGACGGGCGACTGCGAGGCCGGGGTGTGTGGCCGACGCGTGTGCGCGGCCGACGTGTGTGGCCGGCGCCTGTGCCGCGGCGGCTCAGGGCTTCGGGCGGTCGGCGGTGCCGGTGACCGCGCCGAAGTCGGCCACGAAGCGGGTCAGCAGGCGGGCGAAGGCGGCGCGGTCGGCGTCGCTCCAGTCGGCGGTGGCCTCGGCCACCACGAGGCGGCGGAAGGCGTGCACCCCGTCCAGGACGGCCCGGCCGTCCGCGGTGAGCCGCAGCAGCGAGCGGCGGCCGTCCGCCTGGTCCGCCTCGCGGCGCAGCAGCCCGGCCGCCAGTGCCTGGGAGGCCAGGCGGCTGGCCCGCGGCTGGTCCACGCCCAGGGCGGCGGCCGCCTCGGTGACCGTCGGGGCGGCGGACTCCTCCACGGCGTCCAGCAGGAGCACCACCGCGTCGGAGGGCGGGCCGGCCGGCGTGGCGGCGGCCGCCTGTGCGGCGGCGGCCGTCGGCCCGGCAGTGTCCGGCGCCTGCGGGGCGGCGCGCCGTTCGGCCAGCCGGGCGAGCGCCCGCCGGGACTGGCTGCGGCGGATCGCCGCCAGTGCGCGGGCGATGTCGGCGACGTCCGGGGCTGCCGCCGGTGCCTCGTCGGGTTCGCGGTTGCGGTCCATCGCCGTCCAGGTTCATAGTGGGAGACAACTGCATGTAACTTTACATGGATCTGGGGGAATCGCCGACATGCCCGGAACCGCCGACCCGACCGACCGCCCCATCGGGTACTGGCTGAAGCACCTGCACAACCTGCTCGAGGCCTGCTTCGAGGAGGCCCTGGCCGACCTCGGTGTCCGCCGCCGCCAGTGGCAGGCCCTCAACACCCTCGCCGCCGGCCCGTGCACACCTGCCGACCTCGCCCTGGCCCTCGCGCCGTTCTGGCCCGACGCCGCGGCCGGTGTCGACGACCTGCTGCACGGCCCCGACGGACTGCTGCCGCGCGGCTGGGCCGAGCCCGCCGGTGCGGGCGCGGTCGCCCTCACCGCCGACGGCCGCCGCCTGCACGGCGAGGTCCACGGCAGGGTCGCCCGACTGCGCGCCGCAAGCCTCGCCGGCCTGACCTCCGAGCAGTACGCCGGGACCGTACGGGTGCTCGCCGCCATGGCCGCCAACCTGGAGGACCCCGCCCCGGCGGTCGCCTGAGCGCTCAGTCCTGTTGATTGCGGCGCGATTGCAGGAGTTAGCAGCGTGCTTGCAATTGCAAGCAGGGCTGTGCATGCTGGTGGCATGGCCTCACTGAACGTCGGCTCGCTCGGCGAGTACATCCGCGAGCAGCGGCGGAACGCCCAGTACTCGCTGCGGCAGCTGGCCGAGGCCGCAGGGGTTTCCAACCCGTACCTCAGCCAGATCGAGCGCGGGCTGCGCAAGCCGAGCGCGGAGATCCTGCAACAGATCGCCAAAGCGCTGCGGATCTCCGCCGAGACGCTCTACGTGCAGGCCGGAATCCTCGAGGAGCGGCAGGAGGAGGGCCCGGGGCTGCGGGCCGCGATCCTCGCCGACCCGCTGATCAACGAACGGCAGAAGCAGGCCCTGCTCTCCGTCTACGACGCCTTCCTCAAGGAGAACCGCGAGAGCGCCGCCGCTCCCGACGGGGCTCCTGCCGCAACAGACTGACGCACCGTCGGGGCGCCGCCGCACTGCGGGCGCCGACCGCACGGGACCACCGCACGCACCGAAACGCCCGGGAGGACCGGCCATGCCGATCACCGAAGACCTCAAGAAGACCCTCAGCGACCCGACCCCGCTCTACGCCCTCGCCGGCGCGGGCGACCTCGCCTACGAGAAGCTGCGCGAAGTGCCCGGCCGGGTCGAGGCGCTCGCCGCCGACCGCAAGGGCACCCAGGAGAAGGCCGCCGCCCGGCTGCAGGAGGCGCAGGCCCTGATCGTCGAGGCCCAGGGCAAGGTCAGCGAGGCGGTCACCGCGCTGCCGACCGACCTGAAGGACCTCAAGGAGCTCCAGGAGAAGGCTCAGACCTTCGCCCTGCAGCAGGTCGGCCGCGCCGCCGAGTTCGCGGTGAAGGCGAAGGAGGCCTACGACGAGCTGGCCGTGCGCGGCAAGGCCGTCGTCGACAAGAACCGCGGCGGCGCCGGCGACATCGAGCCCGCCGGCGAGGTGGTGGCCGAGGCCGAGGTGACCGAGGTCGCCCTCGATGCCGAGCCCGCGCAGGACGAGGCCGCCGAGCCGGCCGCCGACGCGGCGGAGCAGCCGGCCCCCGCCGCCAAGAAGAGCACCCGGGCCCGCAAGAGCTCCGGCAAGTAAGGGCGGTCCGCGACTGACGGGGCGGCCGGAGCCGCCGTGCCGTCGGCCGTACCGGGCACGCCCGGGCGGTTCGGATCGTTGTCCCCGTCGCAGGCCGCCCGCCGTGCCACCATGGGCGGAGGAGCCGAGGCCGCAGTGAGGAGTCCGCAGTGTTCCACATCCTGCTCTTCGACGTGCTCAACCCCTTCTGGTGGTTGGCCGTCGCGATCATCGGCTTCAAGCTGTTCGCCTTCGTCGACGCAGCCGTGCGCCGTGAGGACGCCTACCGGGCCGCGGACAAGAAGACCAAGGGGTTCTGGCTGATCGTGCTCGGCCTGGCGCTCGGGCTGGACCTGCTGTTCGGCGCCAATGTGCTGGGCAACTTCCTGACCCTGATCGGCCTGGTCGCCGCGATCGTCTACGTGGTGGACGTGCGCCCTGCGATCAAGCAGCTCACGGACGGCCGCGGCGGTGGCCGACGGAACATCGGCCCGTACGGGCCCTGGTGACCGAACGGCCCCGGCCGGGGCCGGCAGTACGCCGAGAGGGCGGCACCCCTGTGCAGGGGTGGCGCCCGCTCGGCGTACCGGGGGGGGGGGGGGGGACCCGTGCGAACGGCAGAGCACAACTCATAACAACCCTCACCAAAAACGACAACATG